>JBFGRH010000073.1:0-8819 GCA_041563795.1 Nitrospiraceae bacterium
ATGAAAACAATCGCTGGCGCTAAAGACAACCGCACTTAAGGGTTTTATCCGGCGGCTCAACTTCGATAAAGCATAAAATAGCCGCCGGTACTAGCGAGCTTGGTGGTGTCCCCAACGGGATTCGAACCCGTGTTGCCGGCTTGAAAGGCCGGCGTCCTAGGCCAGGCTAGACGATGGGGACGCGACGATCGGCAAAACAATGAACGCGCCGTCCGGTCGGAACCGGCGCACGGAGGTGGAATCTAACAGATGGGCTGGGGCTAGTCAACGAGTGAACCGGAGCGTCCGTCACAACCGTCCTTCGTCCAGTTCGATCACCTCCACCCACGTCGTGACCTTCGGGAGGCGTTCGACCGGAACCCCGCGCTTGGCGGCAATCTCGACCAGGCGCGCCTGGAACCGCTCCCGGGCGGCTTCGTCCTTGGGCTCTCCGCCCAGCACCTTCATATTCCACAGGCGGATGTCGGCGGCGCTCAGCGGCTTCCCGTTCTCCCGGACCCAGGCAAGCAGTTCGTCGTCGGTCCCGCCCTGGAGGACGCGACGCTCGAGGTCCTCGGCCTTGAGGTTGAGGTAGTCGAGCAGGTACTTGTCGAATCCGGTCGTGAGGTAATTGTAGTCCTGGATCAGTCCCTGGTGGCGGAGCCGGATCTTGTCAAAGAGCCGGCCCAGATGTATGAACCCGCCCACTTTCTCCTTGGGACTGCGCGGGACCTGGGACGCCCCCATTAAAAAACCCTTTCATCCAACCAGCCGGATCAGCGCGGGAATCTTCCGTCGGCCGTCGAAATAGTCTCGCACATCCCCGGCGAACGCCTCAAGATCCATGCCCATGTAGCTGCGCGGCAGGCCGCGGAACCGCGCCAGGGCCGCCCGCGTCAGATTGTCCGCCGCCTGCCGGGAACCAATGAACTGTTTAATGTTGGCCGCCGCCGCCTGGATCAGCGCCCGGAAGAATCGTCCCTGTTCCGTCTGGTGCCCGGCTGCGTGCCAACAGGCCTCGAAGACTTCGTGACACTCCCACCAGTAGGCGAAATTAAACAGATCCACCCCGTAGCGATACCACTCATTGTCGCGCCACCGGTCCGGTTCCACCGCGGACGGGTCAGGCTCGGGACGCCCGAACGAATGGCCGCGCGGATCCCGCCGCGGATGCGGCGCCTGGCCCGGGATAAAGCGATAGGCCGGGAATGAACGCGTGGAATAACGGGGCCATCCGGGATCTGGCGTTACCGGTTCACGCACGTTTTGGTCCCCTTCCCCATCCGACGCACAACGTCCATCATGAGGTCCGTCCTGGTATGAACGTCCCAAACGGGCCCTCGCAGCCCTTGCACTTGGTCGAGGCGTGACGGTATCCTACCGGACGTAGTCGGGCAACTGATCGTTGCATCATACTTGTCATCCACAGCGGTTGAAAGGAGGCCGACCATGGCACTGCGATTGGGAGACGAAGCGCCGAATTTTACGGCGGACACCACTGAGGGCAAGATCGATTTTCACCAATGGCTGGGCGGCGGCTGGGCCATCTTCTTCTCACACCCGAAGGACTACACCCCGGTCTGCACGACCGAGCTGGGCACGGTCGCCAAGATCATGCCGGAGCTGAAGAAGCGGGGTGTCAAGGTGATCGCCATCAGCGTGGACCCGTTGGACGCGCACAAGGGCTGGATCAACGACATCAATGAAACGCAGAAGACGACCGTCAACTACCCGCTCATCGCCGACCCGGACAAGAAGGTCGCGATGCTCTACGACATGATCCATCCGAACGCGCTGGACAACATGACGGTGCGCAACGTGTACATCATCGGGCCGGACAAGAAGATCAAGCTCATGCTCACCTACCCGGCCTCCTGCGGCCGGAATTTCGACGAACTGCTGCGCGTGGTCGATTCCCTGCAGCTGACCTCCAAGCACAAGCTGGCCACGCCGGCCAACTGGAAGCACGGGGAGGACTGCATCATCACGCCGGCCGTCAACGACGAGGAAGCCAAGAAACTCTTCCCGGGCTTCAAGACCGTGAAGCCCTACCTGCGCTACACGTCGCAGCCGAAGTAACCGGCAGGTATTGACGCGAGAGCCGCCTCCGCCCGATGGCGGGGGCGGCTTTCGTGTTTCTACACGAGGAGCAGGCCCGCGACCCTGGCCTGTTTCCAGGCCGCCGATCGCAGCATGGCCTCAAACCCCTTGGCCCCTCCCGGGTGGCGCGACCGGACGTCCGGCAGGGCGGGGTAGCGCGCGCCCGGGGCCGGCGTGGCGCTCCGGACCAGCCCGGCCAGCCAGGCCGCCTGCTCGGGCGTGACCTCCACTTCGGCATCGGCGGTCCGACCGGGCAGAATCACCCGGGCCCGGCCCCTTGCCGCTGGCTCGATCACAGGGATGCCGCCGATCCAGACCAGCCTCCGATCCGGGGCCGGATCGCCGGATTTCCGCACCGGGCGCATCGCCCCGGCCACCCACGTGCGTGGGACCCTCGGTGTCGGCACCGGCCGTTCGAACCAGTGGCGCAGGCCCCTGGTCAGACCCTCCCCTTCCATGTAGGACCGCACGGCCCGCCGCAGCCCGGCTCCCAGCCAGGCCGGCGCGGACCCCGCCGCATCCTCATGCGTCAAATCATTCTCGGCAAACCCGCCGAACGACGGACCGGTGATCCGGATGCCGTGCGCGGCCGGGTCGAGCCCGACCGGGCTGTGGGCCGTGGCCACGAACTTGTGCCAGAAGGCCGACTGCAGCAGTCCCTTCGCGAACAGTTGCCGGACCCGTTCCAGGGCATCGACTGATTCGGCGACCGTCTCCCCCGGCAGGCCGTACATCAAATAGGCATGAACCAGGATGCCGGCGGCTTGGAACGAGGCCGCAACGCGCGCCGTCTGCGCCACCGTGATGCCCTTTTTCATCTCCGCCAGCAGGCGGTCGGAGGCGGCTTCCAACCCGGCGCTGACCGCGACGCAGCCGGAGGCCGCCAGCAACCGGCACAGGTCCGGCGTGAAGGCCTCCTCGAAACGGATATTCCCCCACCAGGTCACGATGGTGCCGCGTTCGAGGAGCGTCAGCGCCAGGTCTTTGAGCCCGTGCGGCGGCGCGGCCTCGTCCACGAAATGAAATCCCCGCCGCCCCGTTTCGGCAATCAGCGCCTCGATGCGATCCGCCAGGATGCGGCTGGGCGCCGCCTCGTACCGGCCGATGTAGTCGAGCCCCACATCGCAAAAAGTGCACTGTTTCCAGTAGCAGCCGTGCGCGACCGTCAATTTGTTCCAATGGCCGTCCGACCAGAGCCGGTGCATCGGGTTCAGGGTGTCAAGAATGGACAGGTACCGGTCCAGGGCCAGGCCGGCGTAGGTCGGCGTGCCGGCCTCCGCCAGGCCCACGTCCGGCTCGCGCGCGCCGTCGCACCAGGCCACCGCGCCGTTCGCGCGCAGGAACGTCCGCTTGAGCGCCTGCTGCTCCCGCTTGCCCGACAGGTGCTCCAGCAGGCACTGCCAAGGCCGTTCGCCGTCATCGAGCATGACGTAGTCCAGGTACTCGAAGACGCGCGGATCGCTGAGCCGGCGTAGTTCAGTATTCGCGTAGCCCCCGCCCAGAACGATCCTGATCTCCGGCCGGCCGGCCTTCAGGGCCTGCGCGACACGGAACGCCCCGTAGAGATTGCCGGGGAACGGGACGCTCACCCCGACCACGGTCGGATCGCAGGCCTCCACGTGCCGCCAGAGCGCCTCCAGCATCCACTCGTCGGTGAGACTCGGCGGCCGGCCGAGGGCGTCCAGCACCGTGTCGAACCGCGTGGCGGAGGTCCCCACCTGTTCCGCGTAGCGGCTCAAGGCAAATTGCGGGGCCACGGTTTCATGCACGAGGTCGGCCAGGTCTTCCAGGTAGAGGGTGGCCAGGTGCTTGGCCAGATCCACGCCCGAGGACGCCTGGTGCTGCGAGCGTGTCGTGAAGCGCGGCCCTTGCGGCAGAAACCGGCCCTGGCAGATTCGGGGCGCCAGGCTGGCATCGCGTCCCTGGAGAAAGGCCACGACCGGCTCGATTGTGTCCAGGTAGGCCGCCTCCAGGGCCAGCATCTGCCGCGCTTCGCCCGGCGCCTCGCTACCCAACGCGCGCACGGCGCCGAACACGCGCGCAAGGCCGGCCCGCGAAAACAGCGCCAGCACCATCTCGATCCCCAGGTCGGCCTGGTGAACCTTGTAGCCGCGTGGTCGGAGAAAGCCCGTGAGGTAGGCCGTCGACGGGTAGGGCGTGTTGAGCTGGGTCAGCGGGGGAATCAGCAGGAGCAGCGATGGCGCCATGGCGCAAGAACTACCATATCGACGCAACCGGCTGCCAGGTGTCGCCGAGCGGCGCCCGGGCTCCCGGTCGTCGTCAGGGCACGCGGGAGCCGTAGTGGGTCAACAGATGGTGCAGCACGGCCGGGGCATTGCGGACCATGGACTGCTGCAGTTCACGGTCTGGACAGACGCTGGCCTGGATCCAGCCAAAGGCTTCCTCGTGATCGCCCGCGCGGTAGGCACCGATGGCATGCGCAAGGCAGTCGTGCGGCGACGTCCGCCCGCGATAGATCTTGTCCGGCCAGGCCTTGACGATAAACATCCGGCACTGAGCGCGGGGGACCGGATTCATGTCCAGCCACATCCGGTCCAGTTCATCGGCAAAGGATGCTGCCGGCGGCGGCGCGACCAGCAAGTACGCGATCAGCAGGCCGGCAAAGACAAACACAGGACCGGACTTTCTGAGGTGCCGCTTCATCGAACGAGGCGGCTGCTAGCTATCCAACCACTTTTCGTAAAGGGCCACGATCGGACCCCGCCGCGCATACCCGACCACCGCCAACAGACCCAGGATGACCAGCGGCACGGGCACGGCTTTCATTTCATTGTGCACCAGGTGGGTGAGGGACGCCCCGATCATCGTCCCGCCCAGCAGCAGCGCCGCGTACGCGGTCAGACGGGGCACCAACAGCCCGATACCCCCCACCGTCTCAACCGCGCCGATCACGTAGAGAAACCACAAGGCATAGCCCCAGTGGGCGAAGTTATCGACTTGCTTGGGGCCCCCTTGCAGCTTCAGTGCGCCGGCCAGGATAAAGAACACAGCCAGGGCGGCTGCCAGCACCCAGGTCCCGATTTCTTTCCACGGAAACGTCGAACTCATTCCTCCGTCCCCCTCAGAAGCTCACCTCTTCGCGTCTGGCCGATTGATGGAAGGCAGCCTCACCGCCACGCAATGCGTGGTCCGCATCAAAGACCGGGGATGAACCGGCGGACGGTGTCCATGAAGGCCGCAGGCTGCGGCTGCGTGGTCGGTTCCGATGTTTTCGGTCCGCGCGTCTCCTTGTCATGCTTCTCCTCGACTGCCGCACCGGACTTGGCCTTGGTGCGACGCGGCTTCGCGGCAAGATACTTCGAGAGCTCGGGCGCCGTCTGCGTGACGAGTTGCTCCCAATCCTTTCCCTCGACACCGATGAGAATCGCCGAGGGCCGGCCGTGCCGGGTCACCACCACGCAGGCTTTTTGGGAATGGTCCACGCATTCCTTGATGCACTTCTGCAATTCCCGCACTGAAATGGTTTTCATCCCCCACCCCCCGTGAATTCCGGCCACATCGGCGACAGCAGCACGGCCATATATTTGCATATGCGCCATGGTTAGTCAATCTGCCTCTGTTGGGTCACGAGAAGCGAACGGAGGGAGAGGAGGTCTGCGTGGTTGAAATGGGAGGCGGCGCCGCCGGAGCGATCAGGCCGGCACGAATTTCAGCGCCGCCGAGTTGATGCAGTAGCGCAGGCCCGTCGGCCTGGGACCGTCGTTGAACACGTGCCCCTGGTGGCCCTCGCACCGCGCACAGTGCACTTCGGTTCGCTGCATGAAGAACTTGGTGTCGGTCCTGGTCTCCACGACACGGGGGTCGATGGGCTGCCAGAAACTCGGCCAGCCGGTCCCGCTGTCGAACTTGTGCTCCGATGAGAAGAGCGGCAGGTCGCAGCCGGCGCATTGATAGATGCCCGCCGCGTGGTTGTCGTGAAGCTTGCCGCTAAAAGCCCGCTCCGTGCCCTCGTGACGGAGTACGTCGAACTGTTCCCCCGTCAACAGGGCCTTCCATTCGGCCTCGCTTTTCGTCACCTTCTTGATCGGGTCCGGGATCGCCGGCACGGGCACGGCCTTGGCGGTTTTCTTATCCATGGCACCTTCCTTTCTCCTGTGTCTCTTCGTCGCAGGACCAACCCATAACTTACAGCCTCGGTCGCATCTCCATTGAATGGATCGGTCTGGCTATGATACCTCTCCTGCCATGTCGAATCCACCCGCCGGCAAGCCCAGGGCCTGGCTCTCATGGAGCAGCGGGAAAGACAGCGCCTGGACGCTCCACATGCTGCGGACCCGGGGCGACGTGGAGGTGGTCGGGCTGCTGACCACGCTGAACCGGGAGGCGGCCCGCGTGGCGATGCACGCAGTCCGCGAAGAACTCCTCGACGCCCAGGCCGAGGCCGTCGGGTTGCCGCTCGTCAAAATATTCCTGCCGCACCCCTGTTCCAACGAGGTCTACGAAACCGCCATGCGCGGCGCCATCGCCCGGGCTCTGGACGCCGGGATCACGCACATGGCCTTCGGGGATCTCTTTCTGGCGGACGTGCGGCGCTACCGGGAGCAGATGCTCGCCGGAACGGGCATCCAACCTGTATTCCCCCTCTGGGGACAGCCCACGGGAAACCTGGCGGACCGGATGGTGGCCGCGGGCCTGCGCGCGTACCTGACCTGCGTGGACCCGGCTCAACTGTCACAGGCCTTCGCCGGACGAACGTTTGACGAGTGGTTACTCAAGGATTTGCCGAGCAGCGTGGATCCCTGCGGGGAACGGGGGGAGTTTCACACCTTTGCCTATGCCGGCCCGATGTTCGACCGGTCCATTCCAATCGTGCCCGGCGAGGTGATCACCCGCGACGGCTTCGTGTTCGCCGATCTGCAACTAGCCCGCGTTGTTCGTGAGGGTTCGTAGCGAAGCCGCCGAGACGCCTTGCGAGACGGGCGCGTGGAGCCGTGAGGGAGGGAGGCTTACTTGCGAAAGTAAGTTGACCGACCGAGCGGCGAGCCCGCCCGCCTGGCTGCATACAATTCACGGCCAGGCTTGTCGTAGCGGCGTGTCGGAGGATGCAGTAGAAGCCTGCACGGATAATGCGGGCTCACTTAGCGATCGACGTACAACCCGCCCGCTCCGTCGCGGCGCAAGAAAGCCCCCTGACGCACCGGCATGGCCGTTTCGTACCGATCCTGACCGCCCAGGTCGAAGAAACCGCTGACGCTGCCGGATCGAGCCATACCCATCCCCTCCGGCACCTGATAGCGATCGTCCCCGCCCGCGTCGATGAACAGGCTCCAGGCCTGGCGCTCCGCCATGCCTAGCCCCGTGGAACGGCGGAAGTCATAGACGTCATTGCCCGTCCCGTCATCGACGGCCAGGGCCACGCTCCGATCCCAGGCCGCCGCTTCGTTGTAATAGGGTCCGGTCGATCCGTACCGGTCGTCCCCCTCGCGGTCCACGAACAGGCCGACTCCGAAATGGGCGGCCGCCCCCTGGCCGTACCGCGCCGCTTCATGCACGTCGTGACCGCGCTCATCCAGCATGATGCCGGCGCCGAAGAAGTAGCCGAGGCCCTGTGAAAAATTCGAGCTCGTATAGCGGTCGTTTCCCCGCTCGTCCAGGACCATCCCGATCCCGCCGCCCACGTCCTCGACGACCGTCGGCGCCCGCTTCGGCAGGACGCGCTGGCCGACGCCGGCACCGATGCCGAAACAGTCGTACTGAAAGCGCGCGTCGCCTGGCTTGGCGTCGGGCGCCTCCGTCCGGTTATACCCGCTCGCGTACAGCTGGCCGCATTCGTAGGCATCATCGCCGGTGAGATCGACGACCGCGCCGATGCCCAGGGGTCCGCCGAACCCGATCGAATACCCGAAGCTGCGGTACTCGTCGTTGCCGGACCGATCCAGCAGCAGGCCCATGCCGCCGATCGCGGCGCCTTGCGTGAAACGGGACCCGACATAACGGTCGTCCCCCTCCTGGTCGACCAGCAGGCCGATGCCCGCCAACCCGACGCCCCCGCTCCCCGACGCGAGACGGTACCGATCGTTGCCCGCACGGTCCAGCAGCATCCCCACCCCCAGCCGTCCGGTGGCCAGGCCCAGTGACCCCGCCTCGTACGTGTCGTCGCCCTCGAAGTCGATGACCACGCTGATGCCCTGCGTCTCGTTCATCGGCGCGGTATAACCGGCGTAGGTGTCGTTCCCGCCGAGATCGAGCAGCAGCGCGACCCGCTGGCCCGGATCACGATAGGCGTTGGGGCCCCGCCCTCCGATGACGATCCACCCCGCCTGCGTCTCCCTCGCCAACAGGACCGTGCCGGTCACCCAGGGCAGGGAGAGCGGCGCGGACGGCAGCGTGCTGAAGGCCGCCTGCGCCGCCCGCAGCCAGCGCTCGTCCGCCAGGCCGGCGACGCCCTGCGCCGCGGCCAGCAATTCCGCGCCCTTGATGCGATCGGCCGTCAGCTTGAAAAACCGGTTGTTGAGCAGCGCGCGAAGACGCTGATCCTCGTCCTGCTCGGAGAGTTGCGGCACGAAGTTGTCGGCCAGGAACAGCGCATGCTCGAAGAGGAATCGCCGCTCGGATTCACCCAGTGCCTCGATCGCGCGTTCCCGGTGCCGGTCGGCCTCGACGAGCACGGCTTCGAGGTAGGCCAGATGGTCTTCCGGTTGGGCCGACGTGGGCGAAGCCGCCAGCACGCCCAGCGCGGTCGGACGGCCGAGCATGTCCTGCAAGGCCGTGGTCAATTC
>JBFGRH010000074.1:0-8774 GCA_041563795.1 Nitrospiraceae bacterium
CCCGACCGTCGTCGTGCACAAGGGCCGGGTCGCGGCCGGGCGGATCTGCACGGGCGAAACGGTGCGGGCCTCGGTCAATCCCGAGCCCCGGCACGACGCGGCGCGCAACCATACGGCCACGCACCTCGTGCATGCGGCGCTGCGCGAATTACTCGGGCCGCACGTGAAACAGTACGGCTCGCTGGTGGCCCCGAACCGGCTGCGATTCGACTTTGCGCATTTCCGCCCGCTGTCGTCGCGCGACGTGGACGACATCGAGTCCATGGTCAACGAGCATGTTCGGAAGGATCAGGAGGTGCGCACCGACGTGATGGGCGTGGAGGAGGCGGTGGCCGCCGGCGCCCTGGCCTTTTTTGGAGACAAGTACGGCGACCAGGTGCGGGTGGTCAGCGTGGATACGTTCAGCAAGGAGTTGTGCGGCGGGACCCACTGCCGGCAGACCGGAGAGATCGGGCTCTTCCGGTTGGTGTCGGAGACCGGGGTGGCGGCCGGCGTACGCCGGATTGAGTGTTTGACAGGAAGCGGCGCACTCTTGCAACTCAAGCAACTCGAACATGAGGTTAAAGAACTATCTGAGCTTTTGAAGGCGCCCCAGTCTGAGCTGGTGGACAAGACCAAACGCCTGCTGGCGCAGCTGAAGGACAAAGAGCGGGAACTGGAGCAGGTGCGGCTCAAGATGGCAAGCGGCGCGACGGATGACGCCACCGTGCGCACGGTGAAGGGGATCCAGGTCCATGCGCAACGGGTCGACGGCATGGAAGGGGGCGAACTGCGCACGCTGGCCGACCAGCTCCGCGATAAAATGAAGAGTGGCGTGATCGCGTTGGGCGGAGCCAAGGACGGCAAGGTCTCGCTGCTGGTGGTGGTCACCAAGGATTTAACGGGTAAGATCAAGGCGGGCGAGTTGATCAAGGAGATGGCGGCGGCCGTCGGCGGCACCGGAGGGGGTCGTCCGGAAATGGCGCAGGCCGGGGGAAAGAATCCGGAGGGGCTGGCCAAGGCGCTGGAGAAGGTCTTTGGCCTCGTGGAGCGGACGGCAGGCGCATGACGGCGGCGCCGACACGCATCCTCGCGCTGGACCCCGGCACCAAGCGCATCGGTGTCGCGCTCAGCGATGAGCTGGGGTGGACCGCCCAGCCGCTGGAAACCTTTGAACGCAAGACCCTGGCCGCCGACCTGGCCCACATCAAGGCACTGGCGGACCGCCACGCGGTCCGTGAAATCGTGATCGGCATGCCCGTGAGAATGGACGGCCGCGTCGGCCCGGCCGCGCAGAGCGCGCAGCAATTCCTCGAGGCGGTCCAATCGACCGTCGGGGTTCCCGTCGTCGCCTGGGATGAACGCCTGACCACGAAGGCGGCGGAGCAGATCCTGATCGAAGCCGACGTGAGCCGGAAGAAGCGCAAGGGCGCCGTGGATCGCGTGGCCGCGGCCCTGCTGCTCAAGAGCTATCTCGAGCACTTGGCCTCACTCCAACCTGCCGCCGACGGTCTTCCATCAGACGAGACATGACCAGGGAACGCGCGATCAGGCTGCTGGTCGTGGCCGTGGCGACGACCATGCTGGCCGTCCTGCTGGGCTTTCAATGGCTGTTGCGGCCGGTGGCGCCGGCTTCCGACTTCTCGCCTCCGCCCCCGCCCTCGACCATCGAAATTCCCGAAGGCCTGACCCTCCGCCAGCTGGGGGGCCGGCTCGAGCGGGCCCGGTTGATCCGCAGCCAACTGGCCTTCCTCCTGCTGGGCAAGATCATGCGGGCGGACCAGCACCTGAAGGTCGGGGAGTACGCCGTCCATGCGGGCATGCGGCCGGGCGACATGCTGACCAAGTTCATGAGCGGGCAGGTCGTACTGCATCCGGTGACGATTCCGGAGGGTTACACCATCGTGGAATTGGCCCAGGTCTTCGCGCAGCAGGGTCTGGCCGACCCGGAGGCCTTGATCAACCTGGCCCACGACCCGGAATTCATCGGATCCATGGCGATCGAGGCACCGAGCCTGGAGGGGTACCTGTTTCCCAACACCTACAAGTTCGCCCGGCATACGAAACCCAGGGAGGTGCTGCGGGAAATGGTCCGGGGCCTCCGCAGCGCGTTCAACCCCGACCTGCAGCAGCGGGCCCGGGACATACACATGACGCTGCATCAAGTATTGACGCTGGCCTCCGTCATCGAGAAGGAAACCGGCGTGGCGGAGGAACGGGAGTTGATCTCCTCCGTGTTTCACAACCGGCTGAGGCTCGGTATCCCGTTGCAGAGCGATCCGACCGTGATCTACGGGCTGGACTCCTTTGACGGCAATATCAGGAAAAAGGACCTGGATTCCAAGAGCCCCTACAACACCTACCGCGTCCGTGGCCTCCCGCCCGGGCCGATCGCCAATCCCGGTCTGGGCTCGATACGCGCCGCCCTGTACCCGGCCCCGACCAAGCACCTCTATTTCGTGTCCCGGAACGACGGGACGCACCAATTTTCATCAACCCTCGCAGAGCACAACCGGGCTGTGGATAAATACCAGCGGTACAGGGGGAAGAAGACCGCCCAGCGCTCGCTATAATCAGCCGGGCGGCTCTGTGCCACCTGCCGGCCGAGCACTTCGATTTCGCCTACCGGAACGACCGCGCGCGTCAATTTAACGAACACTTGCACAGCACCACCAAGCTGTGGATAAATACCCGCGGCACAGGGGAAATCGGAACGCCCGGCGTCCGTTATGATCAAACTGCTGGCCAGACTCGTTCGGCGACTGCTCGTCCTCTACCGGGGACGGGTTGCGCCGGCCGATACGGTTGTCACTCTCCAGACGGCCGCGACCGTCAATCTCGACTTCGACAAGTTCACCAGGGGCATCGACAACCAGCGCGTGGACGTGCGCCTGAGTCCCGCGTTCACGAACGCCGCCTCGCGTCTCGTCTTCAATCTTCTCGAATTCCAGCTCTGGCGCGGGCAGGGAGGCGTCAAACCTCCCACCGTGGAGGAGATGAGGACCGCCTATCTGCACATGATCCAGGCCGCGATTCACCGCGCCAAGCGGCAGGACATCCTGCCGCGGGTCGAGCTGGCGCAGGTGGCCGCGCTGAAATTTGTGTTTGCAGCGGTCCAGCAAGCCCTGGACCAGGCCAAGCAACGGCTTCGCAAGGCGGCGGTGACGGCCACGAATGCCGACCGGCAGGCGGTGACCGAGCAAACCGTCTGGTTTGCCAGGAGCCGCGCGAAGCTCTACTACACGGTGACCAGCCAGGTGCTGGAGCAGATCCGCAAGGCCGAGTCGGGCGCGCTGGCCGAGTTGCGCCAGTCGCTGCACGGAGACCGGTGGACGCTCCCCGAGCACGTCCTGATCAACCCGCTGCTGTTCGGCGAGAGCGCCATGGACGACGACCTGCTTATGAAACATTATGTGCTGGTGGGGCACGGGCCGGACCACCTCTACTCGTTCGCGCAGCTGGACCGGCTCCTGCTCTACCTGTTCTGGAGGGAAACGCCGGTCACGCCGACGGAGCAGGCGCTCGCCCGCGCGTTGCAGAGCCGCGACAAGCTGCTGTCCGAACAGAACCAGATCAAGCGGAAACGGGGATGGGCCCGCAACATGAACAAGTCCGGGGAATTTGATTCGCAGATCGTCGTGTTGGAGACCAAGATCCGGGAGGCGACAGCCATCCTGGAGCAGGCCGAGCTGGCCTATGCGCAGGAAGGCTACAGCTGGGCGGAGACGCCGGCGAACGCGGGGGTGCTGTTCGACATGGGACAGTCGCAGCAGCAGCTCTTGGCCGCGCAGAAGGCCGGGGACCAGCAGACCGCGGCCGCGTGGAAGGCCCAGCAGCAGTTCCAGCGGCGGCTGTTGCGCGCGGTCGAGCAGAAACTGGACGACAACGGGTTGCTGACGTCGATCGTGGCCTCCTACGAGACGGCCGCCCTGTCCAAGAACCTGGTCGGCGTCGTGACCGCGCAGCAATGCCACCAGTACCTGTCGACCCCCTCCAGCCGGAGCGAGATCAGGCAGCGGATCAAGGAGAAGTTTTCCTCCACCGACTGTTCGGAAAACTACCTCCTGCTGGACGAGGGGGTCAAGCGGGTCAACCGGGCCAGCGGCAAGGTCAGCCGGGCCTACGTGGTGCGGTTCCTGCGGGATTTCCTGACGCTGCGCCGTGACCTGCGGAACTACCACCTGATGCAGAAGGCCATGGGGCAGGTTCAATTGCTGGAGGACCCGGGCCATCTCAAGCTGTCGAAGGCCAACAACACGCTGAACGAATTCCTCGCACCCAAGGAAGAAAGCGCGGTGTCCAAGACCGTGGTGGGCCACACGATCCTCAAGGCGGACGTGCGGGGATCCACGACCATCACGGCGGCGCTGCGCAAGCAGGGGCTCAACCCCGCGTCCCATTTCAGCCTGCACTTCTTCTCGCCGATCAACGCCCTGCTGGAGACCTATGGGGCCAGCAAGGTGTTCATCGAGGGCGATGCGATCATCCTCTGCATCATGGAATACGCCGAGGCGATCGAACAGCACATGAGCGTCGCCCGGGCCTGCGGCCTGGCCAAGCGCCTCCTGGATGTCGTGCAGGTGCAGAATGTCGCCTGCCGCAAAGCCGGCCTGCCCGAGCTGGAGCTGGGCATCGGGCTGGTCTACAGCGCGGAGCCGCCGGCCTACCTGTTCGACGGGGAGACGCCGATCATGATCTCCCCGGCCATCGGCAAGGCCGACCGCACGTCCTCCTGTTCGTGGTTGTTGCGCAAGCAGCGGGGCCAGGGGACGTCACGTCCGGTGACGCAGCTCAACGTCGAGGTCTACGAAATCCCCGAGGGCGATCCGCTGCGCGGAGAAAAGGGCGAGGTCGAGCTGCGGTACAACGTCAACGGCATCGAGCTGGATGCCGCCGGGTTCGCCAAATTGAAGCAGGAAATCGCGCTGGAAAGCTTCGAGATGTCCGCGGCCGGCGTCCCCGAGCCCATCACGTTCCATGCCGGCCGGTTCCCCGATACGAAGGGCACGATGCACCGGCTGTTCGTGCGGGAGGGGCGCGTGCGCTTCTTCGACCGCCAGTCGGCCAACGGCGGCAGTGAAAACGGACAGATCTTTTACGAAGTCGTCGGCAGCGACCAGATGATCGCCGCGGCCAGCGAGCGCCTCAAGATGGAAGCCACGACCATGAACATGCCCGCCTTCAACTTCAAGCCGACTCCGAACCCACGCTCGTAATCCCGTCCCGTATGATCAACCGGGTCATTCTCGTCGTGTTGGATGGGGTCGGAGCCGGTGCCGCGCCCGATGCGGCCGCCTTCGGCGATGAGGGCGCGCACACGCTGGCGCACGTCGCGGAGGCGGTCGGAGGGTTGCGCGTGCCGAACCTCGAGGCCCTCGGGTTGGGGCACCTGGGCGCACTGGCCGGGGTCCGGCGAACGGGACAACCGGACGGCTGTTTCGGCAGGATGGCCCAGCTCTCGCAAGGGAAGGACTCGACGACCGGCCATTGGGAGATGGCGGGCCTTGTACTGGACAAGCCATTCCCAACTTATCCACAGGGCTTCCCCAAGACCGTCATCGAAGCCTTCCAGCAGGCCATCGGGCGTAAAACGCTCGGCAACTACGCGGCGTCCGGTACGGTCATTATTCAGGAGTTGGGGCTCCAGCATCTCCAGACCGGCTCGCCGATCGTGTACACGAGCGGCGACAGCGTGTTCCAGGTGGCCGCGCACGAGCGGGTGATCGCCGTCGAGGACCTCTACGGCATGTGCCGGACGGCCCGGCGGCTTCTGGCTCCACCCCACCAGGTGGCACGGGTCATCGCGCGACCCTTTACCGGCGACCCGGGGTCGTTCCTGCGCACCGAGGGGCGGCGCGATTTTTCCGTCGAGCCGCCGGCCCGGACGCTGCTGGATGCGCTCAAGGCGGCGGGCTATCCGGTCATCGGGCTCGGCAAGATCGAGGACCTGTTCAAGGGGCGGGGGCTCACGCGCGCCTGGCCGACCAAGAGCGACATGGCGACGGTGGAGGCGATCCTGACAGTCTTGAAGTCCGTTCCGCGCGGCCTGATCTTCGCCAACCTGATCGAGTTCGATATGCTCCATGGGCATCGGAACGACGCGCCGGGGTTTGCGCGGGCCTTGCAGGCCTTTGACGCGCGTCTGCCGGAGATCATCGGCGGGATGCAGCCGGACGACCTGTTGTGCGTGACGGCGGACCACGGCAACGACCCGACGAGGCCCGGCACCGATCATACGCGCGAGTACGCGCCGCTGCTGGTCTATGGCGCCGGCGTGGCGAGGGGTGTGAACCTGGGGACGCGGAAAAGCTTCGCCGACCTGGGCCAGACCATCGCGGAGGCCCTGGGGATCAAGCGCCTGGCCTGGGGCGAGAGTTTTCTGCATGTCCTGCAGGGCTGAGCCATCGTGCAACCCCCTGATTCGTCATCCGCGATTGGCCCGAAGCACCCAGCCTGTCCCGCGATGAGCGATGTACGGGTAACGAATAACGGCGTCTAACCCATGTCGTACGACGAGAAACTCGCGCAACTGGGCATCACGCTGCCCGCGCCGCCGAAACCGGTGGCCACCTATATCCCGGCAGTGCTGGCCGGCGAGCTGTTGTTCCTGAGCGGTGTCATTCCGTTTCGGGACGGGACACTGGTCTTTGAGGGCAAGCTCGGCCGGGACCTGACGGTGGAGCAGGGCTATGAGGCGTCGCGGATCGCGCTCCTCAATGCGCTGGCGATCATCCGTCAGGAACTGGGTACGCTCGACCGGGTGCGGCGGATCGTGCGGATGACCGGCCATGTGGCGTCCGCCGAGGGGTTCGTGCAGCATCCGGCCGTGATCAACGGCGCCTCGGACCTGCTCGTCAAGATCTTCGACGAGGCCGGCAAGCATGCCCGGGTGTCGCTCGGGGCGGCCGACCTCCCGCTGAACGCCCCGGTTGAAATCGAGCTCATCCTCCAGGTGCACGACTCCCGGACCCGGCCTTCCCGAGCGCGTTGACAAGAAAAACAACCGCTTGTTATAGTCTGATCACTTTTTGTTCGTATCGCCGCTCGCCTGCTTCGTCCTCGTAGTCCCTCCTGTCTCAACCAGGGTGGTCGCCACGGGAGAAGGGTTGATCGGATTGTAGAGGGGAGTACCACGCATGCAGATGTTTCGATGGCTGTTGATCGTCGGCGTGACGGGCATCCTGGCATCGCCCCTGTGGGCGGAGACCAGTCTGTCCCCCCCATCCGCGCCCCCCGGGGCCACGGTCGTCATCGCCGGACAGGGGTTCGGTTCGTTCACGTCCACCAGCGAGAATCGGGTCCTGTTCAACGGATTGCCGGCCTTGGTGCAACAGTGGGACCCAGAGTTCGTGGCCGTGAAGGTGCCCTTGCATGTGACCAGCGGGCCGGTGACGGTCATCAACGGCAAGAAGACCATTGCGGCCGGGACCTTCGCCGCGCAGCAGCCCACGATTCGCGCCGTGACGCCGGCGGAAGTGGAGCCGGGGGCCGTGCTGCAGATCGTCGGGGAACATTTCGGAACCACGGCCGGCTCGCGCGATCCCAATACCATGTTCGGAGTCAACGATGTCCAGATCGGCGGCGCCACGGCCAAGATACGCCGGTGGCGGGACGACAAGATCGAAGTCGAGGTGCCGGGCAATGCGGCCTCCGGCGAGGTCGTCGTGCGGCTGGCCTCCTCCGACCCCTTGCCGGACGGCTCCTGCTGCACGCCGGTGGAATACAGCACGAGCAACGCGGTTCCGCTCACGGTCATCCCGGCGATCCGGGTCGATCCGCTCAGCGGGCCGGTCGGCACGAAGGTCGTGGTCTTTGGCCGGGGATTCGGCGAGAAGCAGCCCGGGGACCAGTTGCTGATCAACGGCCAGCCCAGCGTCATCGCGCAATGGAAGGATGTGCACATCGTGGCGCACGTGCCCCTGGGCGCCACCAGCGGCCCGCTGGTGGTCAAGCGGGGCGGCACGCAGCGCACGATCGGGACGTTTACCGTGACGGTCCCGAAGGTGACGGGCCTGTCGGTTCCCCAGGGGCCGATCGGGACGCTCCTGCGAATCAAGGGCGAAAATTTCGGGTATTACTCGGAGAGCGGCACCTCCCTGTATTCCTTCACGGATTTCAACAAGGGCGACAATGTCGTTGAAATCGGCGGCGTGCCGGCGATCGTCTATCGGTGGCATGACGACATGATCGACGTGTGGGTTCCCGTCAGCGCGAAGAGCGGGCCGGTGGTGGTCAAGCGGGGCGGCACGAAGCCGAACCCGGACGGGTCCTGCTGCGCGGAACGGGGCCTGGTCACGGCCGAGGCCGGGCACTTTACCGTGGCGGTGCCCAAGGTCGATTCGTATTCACCGAAAGAGGCGGGCCTCGATGAGCTCGTGACCATCAAGGGATCCGGGTTCGGGACGTTCCTGAAAACCGCGGAGCAGACGCAGCCGGGCTTGAACGAAAAGGCGCACGATTTCACGCCCTATGAGTTCAGCGAGAACATCGCGCGCACCGAAGTCCTGTTCAACAATGTGGCCGGGATCGTCGTGTCGTGGACGGACACGGAGATCAAGGTGCGGGTGCCCCACCGGCATCTGTACGGCATCGGGAAGAAGGGCGAGTTCCACCCAGACCTTTCGACGGGTCCGCTGGTCGTCCGGCGCGGATCGTGGGATCTGAAACCCGACGGGTACTGCTGCGCGCCCAAGCAATGGGTGACGGCTGAAGCCGGAACCTTCACCATCCTCGCTCGCGGTCTCCCGGATCAAGGGGTGTTCACGGACACCCGGCCGGACGGCAACACCAACCAG
>JBFGRH010000075.1:0-8719 GCA_041563795.1 Nitrospiraceae bacterium
CGGATGCGGTGCACGGAGAGTATGGGGCGGGCGACTCGTCTTCTCTGGTCCGACCAGAAGCGAGTCGAGAGCGAATGCGCGAAGGCCGGAGTCCCTCCTGATGTACAGGTCTGCCGGACCGTGAAACTGACCCCGGACGGGCTCCGGTCGGATCACCGTTAAGACAAGACCCTCCCCGGTCATCCTTCATTCAATGGACCCCGCCGGCTGCAGCAGGCGCGAGGCACGCCGCAGGGACCCGCCCCTTCTCACCGGCTTGTTTCAGAACCGGTACTCGCCGCCGATCGAATAGATGGTGTCGTTGAAATCGCGCGAGGCGTTGCTCGAGCTGCGCTGCGTCCGCTGGTAGCACCCGCATTGATCACTGGTGGCGGAAAGACCGAACGTACAGCAGGACCTGCCAGGCTTCTTCCTCGGACAGCACGAGCGGAATGAACGGTGCCATGTCCGTTCCCGGGCTGCCGTTCCTGAGAATCCAGAATAGCTCGCCGTCCGTGCGCGCGGCCTGCCATTGCTGGTCCGTGAAGTTCCTCGGCAGCGGCCCCTTGAGCTCCAGCTCCTTCGGCAGCCCCTTCCCATCGGCCCCGTGGCAGGCCTTGCAGAAGGCTTTCCCTTCGAACAGTGCCTTCCCCTTCCCGATCACCTCGGGCGTCGGCGAGAGCGGATTCGTGACGGACCGTGCCGCCTCGATCTGGTCGGACGGCACCCGGGGACGCAGCACCTGGGCATCGGCCCCCCAGGCGGCCGCACCAGAAATCAAGACCAGGCACGTTGTCAGTGTTGGCAGATGCGAGAGTGGCATGGCTTCCGCGAGCGAGGGGCACGTTGCCCCTCGCTCGCATGTCGAATAGGCTATTCCTTGCGGTGCTTGTGTCCGATCGACTGCGGGTGGCCGACCTTGCCGTCCGGCGCCTTGGCGCCCTGGGGCCAGAGGTGGAAGATGATCCCGTCGGTCTTGGCCGCTGCGGCGGCGACTTCCTTGGCCTTCTCCTCCGGCAGGTCCAGCACCTGCACACGGCCCGTGGCAATCTCAACCTCGTGGTCGTGGTAGTACTTGTTCCAGGTCTTCAGCGGCACATGGGCGCGGGAGACCGGCTTGGCGATGAAATACTCGATCTCCATCAGGAGAGCATTGGGATCGGTGGACTCGAACAGGAGGCACTGCAGCACTTCAGGGGAAATTCCCTTGCAGTAGTGGTGCCATGGCCCTGAAATGGTCCCGTCCTCCATCTTGTGGGGCGCCATGACGTGAATATTAAAGCCGTCCGCGGGCGTCGGCTTCTTCTCTTCCTCGGCCCAGGCCGTGCCGGCACTCATCAGCGCCAGGACGAACAGGCTCGCGATCATTCCTCTAAACATCGCTCCCTCCTTATGGTTGAACAGGTATCCGGACATTGCGCCCGATGACCATCTAGCCGTAAGAGGCACGGCTTCCATAAAGGATTCGCAGAAACCGCGAAGAAACGAAACTGCCCGCGTGGCCAACAATTTAGGGCGCTCCACCGCTCAGCGGACCACGAGCACCGACACGGGGCTGTGCTGGACCACCTTCGTGGAGACGCTGCCCAGGAAGAACCGCCCGACGGCGCCCAGGCCCTTCGCGCCCATGATGATCAAATCCGCCTGCTTCTGTTTGGCCACCGCCATGATCTCGTCGGCGGGCCGGCCCAATCGCGGCGCTTCCGTCACGGTGAACCCGGCCTTGAGCAGTTTGTCCGTGTAGCGTTTGAAGAGCTTCTTCCCGGCCTCCTTCACCTCCGGGTATTTCAGCAGCGGCATCGCGTGCACGAGCGTGATCTCGGTGTTGTGCAACTGCCACTGGGGCAGGAGATTCCGGAGGACAAACCGGACGACCTTCTCGGAGGCTTTCGACCCGTCCACGGCCAGCACCAGGCGGTGGACCGGACGCGGCGCCTCCTTGACGATCAGCACGGAGCAGGGCGCGTGGAGCACCACTTGTGTGGAGACGCTGCCGAGCAGGAACCGGTCGAGGGCATCGAGCCCACGGCTGCCGATCGCGATCAGGTTTCCGCGCTTGGCCTGCCGCAGGAGCGTCGCCGCCGCGGCGCCTCGTTGACAGACGACCTTCCCGGACAGGCGAAGCGACGACAGCATCTTCCGCGTCTCGCGCACGACCCGCTTGGACAGGTCCTCGATCCGCCGCACCTCGGATCGGAGGAACGGCTCGTTGCCGATGACCACCGCCTGGGTCATGAACGGCGCTTTGACGTAGCTTAAGTCCATCGCGTGCACCGCCGTCACGCGCACCGGCTTGGACAGGGGCAGCCGCGCCGCCCATCCGGCGGCCCAGCGCCCGTATTTCGATCCATCCACCCCAATGACAACTTTCATCAGCCTGCTCTCCTTGTATGATGCGGCATCCCGTCCCGCGCCCCCCTCCACTTGAGCATTTTTTCGCCCTCCAGATCAACCACACACACCGCCTTACAAGCCGACGTGCGCGCGCAGCAGGGCATACGCGTAGCCGGGCTTCCCCGTGCGCCGCGCGGCGAGATCCTCCCGCTCCAGGGCCTCGATCAACGAGGCCACCTTGGCGCGCCCCTCCGCGTCGCCCGCGGCATGGCGCGGCGTCTGCCCGTTCAGCGAGGGAGAGGGCCGGTCGGCCCACTCGAGGTAGACCGTTTCGAGAAAGGCCTTCAGAATCTCCTGCTCGGCCTCCCGCGTGACCACAACCCTGTGCGGGGCCGGCTCCTCCTCCTCGAGATTCACATCCGGCCGCTCGTGCGGCGGCACTCTGGTCGCCTCCCCGCAGAAGTGCAGCGAGAATCCGAACGTCGAGGCGAGCTGATGCTTCACGCGATCGAGCCGCGCGCCGGAGTCGCATTCGACGATCACTTGCGTGGGCGTCAGCGTCAGCCGCGCCGCCACCGGGGCGGCGGCATCCGCCAGCACCCAACTTTCGGCGGACGTCCGGCCTGAATCGCCGGATTCCCGTTTCCACCCCTCCAGCTGCGCGAGGCCCTTGCTCAGCACGCCCTGTTCGTGGTGCTCGTAGAGCGCCAGCGCGTAGAGAAACGGCTCGCCGGCCGGCGTCCGGTACTGGACGCCCATCTCGGCCCGGACCAGCGCTTCGAGCCGGACCTGCGCGAACCGCCACAGCAGCACGTGACCGTAGCGCTTGGCAAACTCCTCCCACTCGCCCAGCTCGAAGGACCCGGTCTCCGCCTCCATGGACCGGCGCCACTCGTTGACGCCCTCGAATAAGGAGCGCCCGGCGGAGGCGGAGAGCACCACCCCTACGCCGGGAACCGCCGTGCGGTCTCCCGCGCGGATCACCCGCGTCAGCAGCACCTGGCCGATTCTGCAGCGGTCGCCGAGCCTGCCCGCTTCGACATGAAACGTCTTGCCGCTTCCGAGCGAGCGCAATTCCATCCGACCGCCGTCCTGCCGGGAGATCACTTCCAGCACATCCATGTTCGAATGGCGGAGCGGATCCAGCCAGGCCCGCTCCTCTTCCGGGACATGGGCCGTGATCGTGTCGCGAACCTGCTCGATCAGGGAGGGCTGCCCGTCATCCGGCAGGTAATCGGCATCCACATAGAGCTGGGCCAGCGCCGCCTCTTCGGGCAAGGGCACAAGCCCGAACTTCGGCTCATACTCGACATAGGGACGCAGGACAATGCCCAGCGCCCGCTGCCGCTGCAACTCAAACCCCGGCTCGTTCGTCAGCGCCCGCAGCCGCGCGAGCAGGGACGCCAGCGCCACCGCCGTGTGGGCCTCCTCTCCCGCGCCGGCGTTATTCCCTCGCTTCATGGATCTCTTCCATCACCGCCGTTTCCGCGTCGAGCCAGTCCTGCAGCTCAGAGCCCTCGGGCCGCCCGCGCTCCTCCCACAGTTGATAGGCCTTCCCGGCGATCCGGTCCCACATGCCGTCGGGCAATTCGATCGGTCGCGGCTGCTCCACCGGCGACAACCGGTGACCGGATGAACGGGGCGCGAGCCGCACTGCCTTCGTCAGAGTTTTTCTGGCCATGATCTGTGCCTCCCTCCCGGCCTCTGGTTGATCCCGGCAACCGGCGTTCGCCTGATCGCCAACGTCGCTCCCGGGATACGCTTCCGATCGTGTCGTTCCCGTTCCTTCACTTCGTGCGCCGGCCCGCCGCCTCCGGCATGACACGCGAGCTGCCACCACCGAACTTCGGGCTCTTGACCGTCAGCACTGGGCAGGGGGCGTCCCGCAGCACGGCCTCCGCCACGCTGCCGCTCACGAGATGGGAGAATCCTTTCCGCCCGTGCGTGCCCATGATGATGAGATCGGCAAGGCCGGTTCTCGCGACGTCCGGAATCACGGTGCCCGGCGCCCCGCTCTGGAGCTGGTGCTGCGCGGCCAGGCCCTGTCCCTTGAACAGCGCCGTGAATTCCCCCAGCTTCCTGTCCAACGCGGCCGCGGTCCGCTGCGCATCGCCCGCATGGGTCAGCGTGAAATCCAGCCCGTAGGATGCCGGCTCGATCACGTGGAGGATCGTCACGGAGGCCGAGAATTCCTTGGCCGCCTGGACCGTGTATTCCATCGCTTCCAGCGAGCAATCCGAAAAATCCACCGGCACCAGGAGGCGCGTGAGCCGAACCGGCTGGTTCCCGGAGGCCACCGACCGGACGGTCAGCACCGGGCAGGGCGCGCCCCTCACCACACCCTCCGCCGTGCTGCCCAGCAGGACGTGCGCCAGGCCGGTCCGTCCTCGCGTCCCCATGACGACGAGATCGCTCTTCAATTCACGGGCCGTCTCGTTGATCTGCTGGGCCGGAATCCCGCGCAAGAGTCTGACCTTGGTGTGCACGCCGCGGCTGCCCGCCTCGCCCACCACCCGGTCCACCACCTTGCCGGCCTCCTTCTCGAGCTGGTCGAGATACACCTGATTGACCTGGTACTCGGGGTCCATCCCAGGCGGGGCCTCCAGCACCGTGAGAATATCGAGCTCGGCACGGCAGGCCTTGGCGAGAAACACGGCCACTTCCTGCGCGCGCACCGCCTCCTGTGAACAATCCGTGGCCAGCAGGATCCTGGCTGCAAGCTGGGTCATGCGTTCGCCCCCCTTCCCACCGGTAACCTGCCCGGCGGCGGCACGGTCAGCACCGGGCAGCCGGCGGTCCGTACGACTTTTTCCGCCGTACTGCCGAAGAAAATCTTTTCGACGCTTCCGGCCTGGTTGCCGTGCGTGCCCATCACGACGAGGTCGACCTTCTCGCTGCGCGCCAGGCGCGCGATTTCCACGAACGGGGCGCCGGCCACGACCGCACGGCGGATCGGCAATCCCTTCGCCGCGTCGGACGCCAGCAGGCGCCGCACCGTGGCGCGGGCAAAATGGTTCAATCGCTTCTTCTGTGCCTTCTCCTCCGACGGCAAGGCCAGCCCCAGCCGGTTCAGCGCATCCAGGCTCTTGGTGTCCACCACGTGCAGCAGAATCATGTCGGAGGAAAACACGCGGGCCAGCGCGCAGGCGACGCGAAAGGCCTCTTCGGAACAGGCGGAGAAATCCACCGGCACGAGAATCTTCGAGAAGAGCCCCTCAGGCATGGGTTTTCCCGTCGGCTTCCGAGCAACAGTGCGCATATCGCTCGGCCGGCAGCGCCTGCATCGCCTTAATCAGTCCGGCTGCCTCGGATTCGGCAAGACAGCCGTCGATGCCCGGATAGAGGACCGCCTCCTCCTTCGTGTTATGGACCAGCAGGACATCCTTCAATTGATGCTCGTACTCGTCCGTATCCGTCTTCCCGGCCGCCACCCGGTCATGTATGCCATCCAGCAATTCCTTGATGCGCCGGTGCTCCAACCGCATCACCGCGGTCGGGCCTCCATTGGTCGTCCCGGTCCGTTCCTCGAACCGGGGGAAGAGAAACTCCTCCTCCCACACAATGTGCCGCTGCAGGCCGCGCTTGAACTCGGAATACGATTCCTTCGCCTGCGCGAAATTGCCGGTCTTGGCCGACTGGAAGTCCTTGAACAGACCGTCCAGACGATCGTGGTCCCGCTCCATGAATTCGGTAATGGGTTTCATCGCAGATCCCCCTCTTACTCACGGAGAGTGAGCAAGCCCGGTGCCATTCTTGAGCAGACAGGCAGCTCATGCCAGGGAGCTAATAGCCCGAAGTTAATAGCTTTTTTCATCCATTATTCGCGGTTCGCTCTTCGCGACTCGCTAGTCCCCACGCTATCGGGGGAGTCCTGCTACAGCATCACGGCCTCCGCTGTAGCGGAAGGCCACAAGTGCGGGGCTGGCGAAACTGGCACGACAAGCGCGAAAGCCAAGACACCTCGGGCAACTCTCGCGTTTCCCGCCGTTCGCGCGCCCCCCGCAAGCCTGTGGGCGTCATGGCACCCCTCTTGCTCGCACAGTTGGCAGGCAACTTGAAAAGGAGGGACCACGCGATCATGTCACGAGCACAATGGTGGGCCGTCGGAGCCGTCGCGCTCGGTATCGCCGTGGTGGTGTACCTCGTGTTCTTCTGCCCCACGGAGTGTCATTGAAGCAGGGGGCGACGCAGCGCCTGGGGTCCACGAAGGGCTCACACAGGTCGAGCAGACGAGCGGATGAAGCAGACCGCATGGCACACGTGAACGCACAACCAGTCACGGTGAGCGCCGGAGCGGCCACGCTCCAGGGCGACCTTGACCTGCCGTCCGGCGCCAGGGGGGTGATCCTCTTCGCGCACGGCAGCGGAAGCGGGCGGTTCAGCCCGCGGAACCGGTTTGTCGCGCAAACGCTCCAGCAGCGGGGACTGGCCACGTTGCTGCTGGACCTGCTGGAAGCGCGCGAGGCCGACGACCGGCGCAAGATCTTCGACATCGATCTGCTCGCCGACCGTCTGCTCAGCGCGGCCGCGTGGCTGCGCCGGCAGCCGGCGACCGCCGCGCTGCCGCTCGGGTATTTCGGCGCCAGCACCGGGGCCGGCGCCGCGCTGCAAGCGGCGGCACGGATGCCCGAAGCCGTCGCCGCCGTCGTGTCGCGGGGCGGGCGCCCCGACCTGGCCGCGCCCCATCTCGCCCATGTCGCCGCGCCGACGCTCCTGATCGTCGGCGGACAGGACGGGCCAGTCATTGAAATGAACCGGGAGGCGCTGGCGCAGATGACCTGCCGGAAAGAACTGATCGTCGTGCCGGGGGCGACGCACCTCTTCGAGGAACCGGGCACGCTGGAGCAGGTGGCCGACCATGCCGGGACATGGTTCGCACGCCATCTCGTTCCGGCCGCCGTCAAACAGGAACCCACACATCGACAGAAGCCATGAGGGGGGACGATGAACATCCTGCTCGCCGTTGACGGATCGGATCAATCGTACGAGGCCACACAATCCCTCTCGCACCTGCCGACGGCGGATAAGCTGGTGGTGCTGCACGTGATGGACGTGCCGACACCGGCCTACCCGACGGTGGTCCCCGAAGTCGCGCGCGAGCTGTATGCCACCGTCGAGCGCGAGATGCGGGTGGAGGGCCGTCGCGTCCTCGACCAGGCGCTGGCGTTCTTGCCCCCGCACGCGGGACCGGCCGACAAGCGCCTGGAGATCGGCGCGCCGTCGGACGTGATCCTGTCCGTCGCCGAGGCGGAACGGGCGCACCTCATCGTGCTGGGCGCGCGCGGGCTCGGCGCGATCAAGGAACTGCTGCTCGGCAGCGTCTCCCACCGCGTGCTCGCGCATGCGGCCTGCCCGGTCCTCGCGGTGCGAAAACCGCTGCGCTCGCTGAAGCGAATCCTGCTCGCCGTGCAGGGCCCGGACGACGCCGAGACGATCGTCCGCTACCTGTCTGCGCATCCCTTCCGGAATCCGGTCGAGGCCACGGTGCTGACCGTGCTGCCGTTCACCCAACCGGCCTGGCCGACCGCCGCGTTGATTCCCGAATCGCTGCGCAAGAACATGGTCGAGCGCGCCCGACATTTCGTGGACGGCATCACCGCGCGGTTCGAGGCGCGGCACTACCGGGCGACGGGCGAGGTGATCGAAGGCGCGCCGGCTCCGGAGATCGTCCGCGCCGCCTCGCGTCACGGCGCGGATATGATCGTCGTCTCTGCCCGGGTCCGAAAGGCCGTGGGACCGATCGTGCTCGGCAGCGTCTCGCACAGCGTCATCCTCCAGGCGCCCGGCTCCGTGTTGATCGTGCGGTAGCGTGACGCCTGCCCACGACTCCCGGACGCTCCCTCGTCACGCATCGGGAGATCGGAGGGCCATGCCCTCACAGCATCGAAATCCAATGTACGTTGCACAAGGACCTTCTTGATGGGAAGCTCGTGTTGGTGTATGAGGTCCGTGATGAATCTTGAGACCCATCGGCCGGCGCCGTGAAAAAGGCAGCTTCAGGATTCGGACAGCGCCGCTTCGGAGAGAGACGAGCCGCCCTTCGACGGACGGGAGTCTCCACACCCGTTTACCTCGAGCAGGTCAGATTGCTCTACGACGGCGCGTTCACCGCCGTCCTGGCCAACCTCGCCAACGCTTCCATCCTGACCTATCTCTTGTGGGCGGCGGTGGACCGCTCCTCTCTCCAGGTGTGGCTGGCCGCGATGGTGGTCCTGCAACTGAGCCGCCTTGGATTGGCCCGCGTCTACAGAAAGGTGACGCATGACCCCGACCGCTCGACCGTGCTCGGACGGCTCCCCGCGACCATCCGCTGGGATCGGTGGTACCTCGTCGGCGTGCTTGCCAGCGGCACCCTCTGGGGCCTTGCGGGCTACTGGCTGTTTCCGCACGAATCGCCGGGACACCA
>JBFGRH010000076.1:0-8544 GCA_041563795.1 Nitrospiraceae bacterium
GGGGCATTGAAGAACGTGATCGCGATCGCGGCCGGCGTCGTGGACGGTCTGAAGCTGGGCCATGATGCGCGCGCGGCCTTGATCACACGGGGATTGGCGGAAATGGTCCGCCTGGGAACCGCGATGAAGGCGGACACGCAGACCTTCTATGGCCTGTCCGGGCTCGGCGATCTGATCCTGACCTGCACGGGCGCGCTCAGCAGGAACTACACGGTCGGCGTCAGGCTCGGGAAAGGCGAGACGCTGGAGGAAGTGTTCAAGGACACGCGCACGGTGGCCGAAGGAGTGCGGACGGCGCGGGCAGCCCAAGGCCTCGCCAAGAAACACAAGGTCAACATGCCGATCGTCCAGGAGGTCTGCCAGGTCCTGTTCGAAGGGAAACTGTCCCGGCAGTCGGTGGTGGAGCTGATGGAGCGCGCCGCCCGGGACGAGGCGGATAACCCCGAAAAATGACCCGCGAGCGGCTCGAGAAACTGCTGCGGGAATTACAGTCCCGCCGCCTGTCGCTGCGGACTGCGCTGGACCGGCTGCAGACCCTTCCCTACGAAGACCTTGGCTTCGCCTCCGTTGATCACCACCGTTCCATCCGGCAGGGATTCCCCGAAGTCATCTTTTGCGAAGGCAAGACGCGCGCGCAGGTGGTGGCGATTGCACGCGGGTTGCTCGCCAAGGGCGGCCCCCTGCTGGCCACGCGCGTGTCGGCCGAGGTGGCGAAGGCGCTGAAGAAGCTGGACCGGCGCGCCGAGTACCACGAACTGGCGCGGACGGTGGTGGTCCGCCGAAAGAAATCATCTCCCGCAGGGGACATCCTGATTGTCACGGCCGGGACGGCGGATGTGCCCGTGGCGGAGGAGGCCCGGATCACCGCGGAGGTGATGGGCAGCCGGGTGGAATCGCTCTACGACGTCGGCGTGGCGGGCATCCACCGTGTGCTGGGCCGGCATGAGCGGATTCGCCGCGCGCGCGTCCTGATCGTGGTGGCCGGCATGGATGGCGTCCTGCCCAGCGTGGTGGGGGGATTGGTGGACCGGCCGGTGATTGCCGTGCCGACCAGCCGGGGATACGGCGCAAGCTTCGGCGGGCTCGCGGCACTGCTGACGATGCTGAATTCCTGCGCGGCCGGCGTCGGCGTGATGAACATCGACAACGGGTTCGGGGCCGGCGTGCTGGCCCACCGGATCAATTTACTCGGAGAGCGTTGAAGACGGGGTAAAGGGGTAGAGGGGTAGCGAACACGACTGGACCCGGCTAACCCGCTACCTCGCTAGCCCGTTACCCCGTTATTTGACTTCGATCGTCCCGCGTTTCGGCCAGGAGAGCATCAGCGTCCGCGGCCCTTTCTCTCCCACCGCGAGCAGCTTGGCCTTGATTTCGTAGGTATACACGCCTTGGCCCACCGGCTTTTCATGCTGGTCCGCACCGTCCCAGCTCAGCGTCACGGTCATTCGCGGGCTGCCCTCGGACGGCGGTGTGGGGACCGGTTCGCGGGTCGACAAAAACCGCATGGAACGTTGCGACGGCGAACTGATCAGCGACGACACTTCGAGCAGCATCTCACCGTTCATCTCCGAGGGCAGCTCGATCTCGACGGCCAGGTCCAGCATGCCCTGCCCGGGGACGTAGTTCGCGTTCGACAAGACCACCTGGACGATCCGGAGATCCGGCTCGACGACGGGGCGCCGCTTGGCCTCGGCAGCCGGTGCGCTAAGGAGGAGACCGGCGAGTGCAAGTGTGCCGGCAGTGACTAGGACGTGGTGAAAATACCGCATGGAACTAAAGTTGTGGTAACACAAGGCCTGTGACGAGTCAACACGACAGGATCGTGACGGGAGGTGGGAGGGCCGAGACGTGTCTCAACCGCAGTCCGGAATCCTCGGCACCCGATGCCGGACGGCAATTGCCGTCCGGAGAACCCTTACGTTAAGATGGCGTCGCGAAACGAGATCTCCCTAGAGGCATGCGTGAAACAGCTGCACTTTGATTGTTTCTCAGGGATCAGCGGCGACATGATCCTGGGAGCCCTCGTGGATGTGGGCCTCCCGCTGGCCGACCTTGTTCGGGGCCTGAAAGCCGTCAAGCTGGACGGGTACACGCTGCGCGCGACCACGGTCATGCGGGGCGGGATGCCCGCCGTGAAGGTGCAGGTCGCGATCAGACGCGGCATGGCGGCGCCGCTCGCGCTCGGGCGCATCCGGCGCCTGATTGCGGCCAGCCGGCTGCCGGATCGGGTGAAGGACCAGGGCCAGGAAGTCTTTCAACGTCTGGCGCAGGCCGAGGCGCGCGCGCACCGGCTGCCGGTCGCCCGCGTGCATTTCCACGAGGTCGGCGTGGTGGATTCGCTGGTGGATGTCCTGGGCAGCCTGCTGGGGTGTCATCTGCTCGGCGTGGGGGCGGTCACGGCCTCCGCCGTCAACCTGGGAGCCGGCACCATCGAGTGCGCGCACGGGACGCTCCCCGTGCCGGGCCCGGCCGTCGCGGCCTTGGCCCGCGGGCTGCCCGTCTACAGCGCCGGTCCCGCGCGCGAGCTGACGACCCCGACCGGCCTGGCCGTGGTGAGCGTGCTGGCCCAGGATTTCTGCGCCCTGCCGTTGATGCGTCCGCTCGCCGTCGGTTATGGAGCGGGGACGGCCGATCCCGACGGCTGGCCGAACGCGCTGCGTGTCTTCTTGGGCGAGCCGGTGCCGTCGGCGCTCAGCGAGCAGGACGTGGTCGTCCAGCTCGAGACCAATCTCGACGATCTCAACCCGCAGGCCTACGAGACGGTGATGGCGCGGTTATTCGCCGCCGGCGCCGTGGATGTCACCCTGGCGCCGGTGATCATGAAACGGGGACGGCCGGGGATCGTCCTGAGCGCGCTGGCGCCGCCGCAGAAGGCGGATGCGGTGGGGGCCGTGATTCTGGGGGAAACCACGTCGCTGGGGGTGCGGCTGCAGGAGGTGCGCCGGCGCGTGCTGGCCCGTCAGATGGAAACCGTCCCGCTGCGTGGCGGCACGGTTCGGATCAAGGTCGCGACAGTCGGCCGGGGGCGGACGAAAGCCGCGCCCGAGTACCAGGATTGCAAACGCATCGCCGAGCAGACCGGGCGGCCGGTACGGGAGGTGATGGATGAGGCCATGCAGGCCTACCGCGGGGGCAGTAAAAAGTTAAGAGTGAAGGGTAAGCAGTAAAAAACAGAATGGTCAGCACAACGTTTCGGTTGTCACTTTTGACTGTTCGCCCACGGTGGTTCGCGTGACGCTCTGGCTGGCGGCCGGGCTCTTCGTGGCGTCCATCGTGATCACGCTGGGCGCCTGTGCCCTGTTCACGAACGGTATCGAATGGTTCGGGAAGCGCCGGAAAATTTCCGAGGGCGCCATCGGCAGTATTTTTGCCGCCGTCGGCACGACCCTGCCCGAGACGTCGATCCCGGTCGTCGCCATTTTCTTCGGCACGGGGCAGGAGCGGACCGAGGTCGGGCTTGGCGCCATTTTGGGCGCGCCCTTCATGCTCAGCACGCTGGTCCTGCCGATTCTGGCCTTCCTGCTGCTGCTCTATGCGCGATTGGGAAAGCGGGAGGCCGCCTTCCACCTGGATTATCACGAAGTGCGGGTGGACATGGCCTTCTTCCTGGCCGCCTACGCGGTGGCGCTGGGTTGCGGGTTCGTCGCCTCGCGGCCGGTCCATTACCTCGCCGCCCTGTTGTTGATCGCCAGCTATATCTATTACATGCGGCTGAAGTTTGCGGGTGCGCCCGGCGGCGAATCCGAATTGGAGCCGCTGATTTTTGCGCCCCGGCAGGCGGTGCCCCCGTACGGCCTGATCGGTCTGCAGGCGGTGGTGGGCCTCGCGGGGCTGGCGGGCGGCGCACACCTCTTCGTCACGGCCGCGAGGAGCATCGCGGAAATCCTCAATGTCTCACCCTTGATTCTCGCGCTCCTGATCGCGCCCCTGGCGACAGAACTGCCGGAGATGTCCAATAGTTTTCTCTGGCTCTACCGGAAGAAGGACACGCTGGCGGTCGGGAACGTCACCGGCGCCATGGTCTTTCAGGGGACGTTCCCGGTATCCATCGGCCTCGTGGGAACCGACTGGAGCCTGGCGTCCTCGGCGATGACGACGATGGGGCTGGCGCTGTTCGCAGCCGGGGCCGCGACGGTACAATTGTTCTGGGGAGGCCACTGGCGGCCGTGGCTGCTGGGGGCAGGCGTGGTCCTGTACCTCGGGTACACGGCGTCGCTCTACGTCTATGGGTTTTGACCACCCGCATACGCATGCCGATTCGCCATCGGTGCCGAAGGCGCTGCTCGCCGGGGACGGCACGGCACGCACCAGGGACGTCCGGTTCGTCCTCTGGGCCGTGTTGGCCCTCAACCTCGGCGTGGCCGGGGCCAAGCTGCTCTACGGCATGGTGACGGGTTCGCTGAGCATGCAGGCCGACGGCTTCCATTCGTTGTTCGATGGCGTCTCCAACGTCGTCGGACTGGTGGGACTCTGGATCGCCGCCTTTCCGCCGGATGCGGACCATCCGTACGGACACAAAAAGTACGAAACCCTGGCCGCCGCCTCCATCGGGGCCATGCTGGTCATGACGTGCCTGTACCTGTTGTGGACCAGCTACGATCACTGGCTGGGGGCGGTGCATCCGGAGGTCACGGCGACGAGCTTCGGGATCATGGTGGGTACGATGATGATCAACGCGGGAGTCATGTGGTGGGAGCGACGCAAGGGGAAGGAGTTACGCAGCGAGATTCTGGTGGCGGATTCCCGGCACACGGGCAGCGACATCCTGACGTCGTTCTCCGTGCTGGCGGGCCTGGCGGCGGTCAAGATGGGCTACCCGCTCATGGATCCCCTCGTGGCGGTGGCGATCGCGGGCGTGATCGCCTATACGGGGCTCCAGGTCTTGTGGGAAACGTCTCGATCACTGACCGACGTGGCCCGCCTGGATCCGGAGGCCGTGCGCGAGGTCGTGTTGGCGAACAAGGCGGTGCTGGACTGCCATGAAATCCGGACGCGCGGGATGCCGGATCATATTTTCGTGGATCTTTCGGTGCACGTGCGCGCCACCATGTCGCTGATTGAAGCGCATGACGTGGCGCATCAGGTCGAGGATTCGCTGAAGCGGCAGTTTGAGGGCGTGGCGGAAGTGATCGTGCATGTCGAGCCGGAGGGCCGGTGCCATGCGAACAGCTAAGCAACGACGCAGGGCACGGTCCAAGCGTCTGCCCTTGCTCGGCCTGACCATGGGCGATCCGGCCGGGATCGGACCAGAAGTGATCGCCAGGGCCCTGGCGATGCCGGAGGTGCGGCGCTGCTGCCGGCCGCTCGTGATCGGCTCGCTGCCGGTCATGGAGCGGACGGTCCGGTCGTTGCGTTCGCGACTGCGGGTGGTGGGGGTGAGCGGGCATGGCGACGTCATCGGCGGGCGCGGCCTCGTTCCGGTGCTCGATCCGCTGGAGCGGCCGCTGGGCCGGTTTCGCACGGGGGCGGTGGGCAAGCGGACCGGCGCAGCCTCGGCGGCCTTCATCGTCAAGGCCGTCCGCCTCGCCCAGCTCGGGTGCATCGACGCGATCGTGACCGGGCCGATTAACAAGGAGGCGATCAACCTCGCCGGCTACGACTATCCGGGCCACACGGAAATGCTCGCCGCCCTCACGAAGAGCAGGGAATCCGGCATGATGATCATCGGCGGGCCGCTGAAGATCATGTTCGTCACCACGCACGTGGCGCACCGGAAGCTGGCGAAGACCCTGTCGGCGGATAACATCGGCAAGGCCATCCGCCTGGCCCACAAGGCCCTGCGGGAATATTTTGGCATCCCGAAGCCGCGGATCGGCGTGGCGGCGCTCAATCCCCACGCCGGGGAGCACGGCCTGTTCGGCGACGAGGAGCAACGGGTCATCAGGCCGGCCGTCCGCCGGGCGCGCGCCCGCGGGATCACCGCGAGCGATCCGCTGCCCGCCGATACCCTGTTCGGCAAGGCCGCGCGGGGCGACTTCGACGGCGTGGTGGCGATGTACCACGACCAGGGCCTGATCGCGCTCAAGCTGCTGGCCTTCGGCCGGTGCGTGAACCTGACCATCGGGCTGCCGATCATCCGCACCTCGGTGGACCACGGGACGGCCTACGACATCGCCGGCAAGGGCGTGGCCGACCCGGGCAGCATGGTCGAAGCGATCACGCTGGCGGCCAGGCTGGCAGCGAAGAGAAAATGAATGGGCACTTTCATTCAACCGGAAAAACGGGACACACCGGATAAACCATCTAGGCGAGGAACTCATTGATGTCCACTCCATCGAACGCCGTGCGTGCCATGCTGGAAGCGCAGCTCAGGGAACTCGATGCCATCGAAAAGGAGGCGGTCACGCAGAGCATGAACACCGTGGGCGCCACGGAGCTGGTCCATAAATGGAAGGCGCGTACGGTGGCCCTGCTTGCGAAGGAGCTCAGTCCACAGGCCGCCCAGCCGCTCGCCAACGCGCGGCCCGGTCCCTCGTTCACCAACGACCTGTTCGAGGAATTTTCCGATGAAGTCGAACTTTACCGGACGGCGGTGCGCGCCGTCCTGAAGGCGCTCCAGGCGGCCGGTCCGACATCCGGTCCGGCCTGATGCATCGATGGGTCCCGTCCCGCCGCCGAAAAAACGCCTGGGCCAGCACTTCCTGGTCGACCAGAATATCGTCAGGAAAATCGTCGGCGCGGCCGCGCTGCGGCCGGACGAAGCCGTCCTGGAAATAGGGCCGGGACGGGGCATCCTGACCCGGGCCCTGTGCGGACAGGCGAGGCGCGTGTTCGCGATTGAAGTGGACCGATCGTTGCGCGCGATGCTGGCGGAGGAGCTGACGGGCTGTTCAAACATGGACATTCACCTGGGCGATGCCCTGGATTATCCGTACGAAAGCCTGGAGCCCCGCACGGTCGTCGTCGCGAACCTTCCGTATAACGTCTCCACTCCGCTCCTGTTCAAGCTCCTGAACGCCCATCGTCGGATCGATCGCATGGTGTTGATGCTGCAAACGGAGGTCGCCCGGCGCCTCGTGGCCGGTCCGGGGACCAAGGATTACGGCATCCTGTCGGTGCTGACCCAGTACCGGACCGTGCCGTCCCTCGCGTTCCACGTCTCCGCCGGATGTTTCCGTCCGAAGCCGGCGGTCAGCTCGACCGTCGTCCTGCTGCCGGTGCGGAAAGAACCGGCCGTGTCCGTCATGGATGAGCCGCTGTTTATCCGGACGGTGCGGGCCTCGTTTGCGCATCGACGCAAAACCCTCGTGAATTCCCTGCGCGACGAAGGCTTCTTGCCTGATCGGATCCTGCCCGCGCTCCAGGCTGCCGGGATCGAACCGGCCAGACGGGCGGAATCGCTGGTCCTCGCACAGTTTGCCGCGCTGGCCAATGCGCTCGCGGAGCGAGGGGTACAGGGGTAGGGGCTAAACAACCTGGCGTGCGAGCTAGTTGATTCGCTGTGTTCCTTTACCCCGCGACCCCTTATCCCTTTACCCCTAGTCTCGACCTGCCCCTTGCCCCGTACCCGTCCAGGTGATACCATCGCGCGCATGGGTGGAGCCACCACGACAAAACGCGGTGACACCCGCGGCCATTCCAAGCCCACAACCCATTTGAAACATGAGGTAATCGGCGTCCTGCTGATTACCGCGAGTTTGCTCACGCTTTTGAGCCTGGTGTCGTTTGTTCCGACCGACCAGCCGTTGCTCGGGCAGGCAACGGCCGCCGGGGGAACCGCCGGCGTCACCCGCAACTTGATCGGTTCGGTCGGCGCGACCCTGGCCTCGTTTCTCTTCGGGCTTATCGGGGGCGGCGCCTATCTGCTGTCGGTGCTCCTGGCGATGCTGGGGGCCCGCTGTTTTGTGGAAGGAGAACTGGCCGTCACGCTCCGGAGCGCGGCCGGGTCGTTCGCCGCGCTGCTGTTCCTGAGCGGCCTGCTGCATCTGGAAGTCACGGCCGTCCCGACGCTCTCCAGCGGGTTCGTCTACCGGGGCCAGGCCGGCGGGTGGGTCGGGCAAGCGATGGCCGAGGGCCTGCGCGGGTACTTTGCCAGCACCGGCGCCCACATCATCGTGCTGGCGGGCCTGATCATCTCGCTGCTGCTGGCGACACCGATGTCGCTGCGCGACCTCGCCCGCCGGAGTTCCAAGTGGTGGATTGCCTGCAGCGAGCTCGTGGTGCTCCGCCTGCCGGCTTGGTGGGAGCGCAGCAAGGAGTCCCTCTCGGCGCTGCTGCCCGAACGGTTGGCGCAGGACGGCGCCAGGCCGAAGAGAAACAAGCCGCGTCCGTTGAAGATCAATCGTCCGGAACCGGTGCCGGCGCCGCACGAGGAGGCGGACGAGCTTCCCCTCGCCGTGGAGACTGAACCGCCTTCTTCCCCGGCGCCCGATACGGCGTCCGCCGCGGCCGGACCGACCCTGCCGGCGCCGGCCGAGCCGGTCGTCAAGGAGACCAGGAAAAAATCGAAAAAGGCCGAAGTGGCCACGGCGCGTGCCGCGGCGGAAGGCTACGAGCTGCCCGATCCGTTGGAACTGCTGAGCGATCCCTCCGGTCCGGTCGACC
>JBFGRH010000077.1:0-8543 GCA_041563795.1 Nitrospiraceae bacterium
CAACGCCGGGGCGATCTCAGAAAGCGGGACCCAGATGCGGCGGGGTTCGGTATCCGGATGCTTCGTGCGCGCGTCGGCCAGCCGCGCCTCGATCAGGGCCGTGGTGCCCGGGTTCGTTTTCGCGAGGCCCTGCACGTCCGGGAACGTGAGCCACCAGTAGAGGGCGAGCCCGGCCGGCGGCAGCAGGATCAGCAGCGCAAGGGCCCGCGCGAGACGGCCCAGGATACCAGGGCGGGTTGACTTCATACGGGTCCGATGATACAGCAAAACGATCGTAAAACGGGAATCGGAAAACGTGCACCGCGATGAAAATTCTCTCCGTTGAGTTTCTCAAGAGCTGCGAGCAGCCGGAACAGTTTCCCGGGGACCGGATTCCCGCGATTGCCTTCGTGGGGCGGTCCAACGTGGGCAAGTCCTCGCTGCTCAACTCGCTGCTGCGCCGCAAGGGCGTGGCGCGGGTGAGCCGCACGCCCGGCAAGACCCGGGCGATCAACGTGTTCTTGGTCACGACGGACGATCCGAAGGCGCGGCGCTTTCACGCGGTGGACCTGCCGGGCTACGGCTATGCCAAGGTGTCCAAGACCATTCGCGCCGGCTGGCAGCCCCTGATCGAACAGTTTCTGGCCGGCAACGACACGGTGCGAGCCGTGCTGCTGCTGGTCGATGCGCGCGGGATCAGCCGGCAGGACGCGGACGCGGTCGACTGGCTCGTGGGGAGCGGATTGCCGGTGGTGATCGTGGCGATGAAGGCGGACAAGCTGTCGCGCAGCGAGCGGGCGGCCTGCCTTGAGGCGGCGCGGGACGCCTTGCGTCTTCCCGCGCAGGCCGACGTCGTGGCCTATTCCTCGGTGACGCACGAGGGACGGGATGCACTCTGGCAGGCGATCCGGACGATGCTCACCGCGTCTCAGGACTGAGGACTGAGGTCTGAGGATTGGGGACGGTGAGGGACGGAGAACGCAGGCAGCACGGACCTCAGTCCTCGGTCCTCACAACTTCACCTCGATGTAGGCCTTGCTTTTCATGTCCGTCAGCCAGCGCTGGTACCGGTCCGCGCTTTTCTGCTGAAACACCAGGCCCTGCAACTCGTTCTTCACTTCTTCGAGCGGTCTGAACTGCGCCGTCTTCTTCTCCTCCAAACGGATGATGTGGAAGCCCTCGTCCGTTTCCACGAGGTCGCTGATCTGGCCCGGCCGAAGCTCGGCCACCGCCCGCTCGATGGGGAGTTCCATTTCGCCCTGTCGAATGAAGCCCAGGGCGCTGCCCCGCGTCGCATCCGGCGCGTCCGAGTAGCGCAGCGCCAGGTCGTCGAAGGGGACGCCCTGTTTCAACTTGTCGTAGACCTCGCGCGCCCGCGCCAGGAGCTCCGGCCGCGGTTCGCCCTTTCTGCGCAGCAGGAGGATTTGGCTGATCCGGTATTCTTCGGGAAGCATGAACAGCGTCAGGTGCCGCTCGTAGAAACGCTTGATATCATTGTCGAACACCATGATGCCGTTGCGGACCTCCCGGCTCTCGAGCGTGAACAGGATCAGCTGTTCCTTCAGCGCCTTCCTTGCCTTCGGATCATCGAGGTTGACCGGCGTCCCTTGCTGCGCCAGTTCCGCTGCCATCCGTCGAACATCCTCATCAGTGGCGTCGACGCCCTTGAGCTGCGCATGCTGCATCTGGAGGCGCCGCTCGATCATCCGCGTGAGGATCTGGTACTCGGCCTGATGCAGCAGCCGTTCCAGCTCGGCGCCCCGGTGCTGCTGTTGGAGGCGTTTGCGTTCCGGCTCCATTTCCACCCGGAGCTCGGAGAGCATGATGACTTCCTTGTTGACGATGGCCACGATCCGGTCCGTGAGGTCGGCGGCGGCGGTCCGGAGCGGACACGCGGCGGCGGCCATCAGGGCGACGCCCACGAGCAGACGGGTGCGGAGCGGCAGGTGATCAGCTCGGGGGGAGGCAACGTGCCATGAGGCCATGGCTGGAATCACTGTTGGGCGGTGGGTACGCCTGGGACTTGGCCGACCGCATCGGGCAGGATGCGGGATGCCTCCGCCATACGGACGGAAGCCTTGCGGCGCAGCCCCTCCAAGAACTCCTCAAAATCCTTTCGCCGCCTGTCAGCGTACAGTTCCTGCTTGAGCCGTTCCCGGGCGATGTGCGCGCTCCGGGCATCCAGCGGATCGCGGCTGGTGACCTTTACCAGGGCGAAGCCCGCCGCCACCTTGATCGGTTCGCTCACCACGCCGGGCGCCTGCGTGAGAATCACGGCCTCGATTTCAGGCGGGGCGGCGCCCTTCCGGTAGGGACCCAGGTCGCCCCCGCGGAACTTGGTCGCCTGGTCGGTCGAGAATTTCTGGGCCAGCTTGGCGAAATCCCCCCCCTTCTCCAGTTGCTGTTTCAGCTCGAGCGCCTGCACGGCGGTGGGCACGATAATCTGCGCCGCGCGGATGTGCTCCGTGGCGAGCACCGTGGAGGAGTGCGCCATGTAGTACTCCTCCATCTCCTCCTGGCTCACCTCCGTCGGGGTCTTGGCCCGCTCGCGCATGAGCTCATCGAGGGCCAGCTGTTCCTGGTACCGCTGGGCCCGTTCACGCACCGCCGGCGTCTGATCGAGGCCCATCCGGCGCGCCTCCTGCAGCAGCAATTCGCGCGAGATCATGTCGTCGAGAAATTTCTTCTTGCCCCCTTCGCGCTGGTAGCGGGCCTGGCGGGATTCCGGCAATTCGGCCCACCGGATGTCGAATTCGCTCTGCGTGATGGGTTTGCCGTTGACGACGGCGAGCACGGGCGATTCATCGGAGGCGGCCTGGGTGCAGGCCGAGGCCGCGAGCACCACGCAGGCCAAGGCCAGCGGCGCGATGCCGAGGGCTGGGTGCTGGGTGATGGGTCGAATGTGCACGGTGTTGCTTATGTTGAGTGAACGGGCTGTTTGGTATCACAGACAGCGAGCGTTTGCAAGGTAGCGGTCAGTTCGGAGAACACGGAGGCCCAGCCGGGCTGCGGCAGCTGCAGTTCAAAGGAAAGAGGCGAGCGCAGCCGGAACCGCCGCTGGTACCGGTCCATGATGGTCCGGATGCCCGCTTCCGGGACGGTAGCCTTGGGATCGAAGGTGAGCGTGACGGTGGCCGGCGGGCCCGGCTTGACGTCGACCTGCGCCACCCGGAGCGTCTGCGCCAGCATCCGCACCTGCATGACTTCGAAGAGCCGCTCCACCGGCTCGGGGAGGGTGCCGTAGCGGTCCTGGATCTCCCCGTGCAGCAGGGCCAGGTCGCCCACCTGGCGGCAGGACGACAGTCGCTTGTAGAGAGACAGGCGCTGGTGGGAGTCGCCGACGAACTCCTCCGGGATGAAGGCCGAGACGTTCAGGTGCAGCGTCGGTTCCGGCTCCTCCTCGACCACGGTCCCCTTGATCTGCGAGACGGCCTGCTCGACCATCTTGAGATACAGGTCCAGCCCGATGGCGGCGATGTGTCCGGACTGCTGCCGGCCCAGCAGATTTCCGGCCCCCCGGATTTCCATGTCGGCGGCGGCGATCCGGAACCCCGCACCCAGTTCCGTGAATTCCTGGATGGCCACCAGGCGTTTCTGCGCGTCGGGGGTCAACTCGCCCTCCTCCGGCGTCAGGAAATAGGCGTAGGCCTGCTGGCCCGACCGGCCGACGCGGCCGCGCAGCTGGTAGAGCTGCGCCAGGCCGAACGTGTCGGCGCGGTGCACCAGGATCGTGTTCGCGTTGGGCACGTCGAGGCCCGATTGGATGATGGCGGAGGTCACCAGCACGTCCGCTTCGCGGCGCAGGAACGTCAGCATGACCGACTCCAGCAGGCGCGCGTCCATCTGCCCGTGGGCCATGACCATCCGTGCCTCGGGCACCAGCGCCTGCAGCCTCGCGCCCATGCGCTCCAGGGACTGGACGCGGTTGTAGACGAAGAACACCTGGCCGCCGCGTCCCAGCTCGCGGAGGATCGCCTCGCGGATGGCGGTCTCGTGGTAGCGGAGCACCTGGGTCTTGATCGCCAGCCGGCCGGCCGGCGGCGTCTCGATGATCGAGAGATCGCGGAGACTGGACATGGCCATCTGCAGGGTGCGCGGGATCGGCGTCGCCGTGAGGGTCAGCACGTCCACCTGTGTCCGCATCTGCTTGAGCCGCTCCTTGTGGCGCACGCCGAACCACTGCTCCTCGTCGATGATGACCAGCCCCAGGTTGCGAAACTGCACGTTGTTCTGGAGCAGGCGGTGCGTGCCGATGACGACGTCCACCGTGCCGGCCGCGAGATCCTTCAGGATCGCCCGGGCCTCCTTCGCGCTCTGGAACCGCGACAGCATCGCGACGCGCGCCGGGAACGGCGCGAAGCGCTGCGAGAAATTGTCGTAATGCTGCTGGGCGAGGATCGTCGTCGGCACGAGCACGGCCACCTGGCGGTTGTCCTCGACCGCCTTGAAGGCGGCGCGCATCGCGACTTCGGTCTTGCCGTAGCCCACGTCGCCGCAGACGAGGCGGTCCATCGGCTTGGGCGATTCCAGGTCGCGTTTGATCTCTTCGATCGCCCGGTGCTGGTCCTCCGTTTCCTCATACTCGAACGCCGCCTCGAACTCGTGCGTCAGCGTGCTGTCGCCCCCGTACCCGGTGCGCTGGACCACCTCGCGGTTGGCGTAGAGCTCGACCAGCTCCTGCGCCATCTCCTCGATGTCTTTTTTCACGCGGGCCGTGGTGCGGGCCCAGCTGGAGCCGCCCAGCCGGTCCAGCCGCGGGACATGGCCCTCCGCGCCGGAGTAGCGTTGAATCTGATTGAGCCGGTCGAGCGGGACGTAAAGGGTGTCGCCTCCGCCGAATTCCAGGATCAAGAAATCGCTCTCGAATTCCTGCACCGTCAGGCGGCGCAGGCCGCGGTAGCGGCCGATCCCGTGCTGGACGTGCACGACAAAATCCCCCTCGTTCAGATCCTCCAGCGACGAGAGAAACGCGGCGCTCTTGCTCTTGGGCGGCGGGCGGTGGCGGGCGCCCTTGGCGAAGAGTTCCTCTTCGGTGACGATCGTCAGCCGTTCTCCGTCGAAGATCAGGCCTGCCGACAGGTCGCCCTGCAACAAATAGAAGGGGGGCTTCTGAGGGGCGCCCGCTCCCCGCTGTGTCGGCGTCCAGCGCTGCGGCGTCCAGCGCGCGGCCGGCAGGTCGTGCTCGCCGAAGAGGGCCAGCAGGCGGTCCACCTGGCCGCGGCTGCGCGCCACGAGCAGGACCGGGCCGTTGTTCCGCAGCCGGTTCAGGATCGCCAGGGTCTCGGTGAACGGGGTGCCCCGCTGCGCAAGGCCGGCGCTGGCCGGGGAATGAACGGGAAAGGTCATCGCCGGCTGCCACGACTCATCCAGCGAGGCGATCGGGGCGGTGGCCAGGCAGGGCCATGACGCACTGAGGGCCGGAACCTCCTCCCACGTCAGAAAGAGCCGGTCCGGTTCGGGATAGGGTTCGCGATCCTGCTTTCCACTATGCCGCGCATGGGCGTCCTCCAATTCCTCCCAGAACTCGGACGCCTTGCGCGCCAAGGCCGGCGGGTTGTCGAAGACGAGGATCGGCGGCGTGGAGAAATACTCCGGCAGCGTGTCCATCTGCCCGTATACGTCGGGGCCGCGCCATTCGGCGTCGGGCGGGAGCGCGTCCAATCCTTTGTCCGGGCTCTCCGGCCTGCCGTCGAGATGAAGCAGTTCGCGGGCCGGCAGCACCCAGGCGTGGTCGCGTGTGGCGACGGACTTCTGCGTGGCCTGGTCGAAGAGGCGGACCGACTCGATCGTGTCGCCCAGCAATTCGAGGCGCAGCGGCTCGTCGTAGGCGGTTGAATAAATGTCGACGATGCCGCCACGGATGCTGAACTCGCCGGGAATGTCCACGACCGACGTGCGCCGGTAGCCGAGGCGAAGCAGGCGCGTGATCAGCGCCTCGCGTTCCATCGTGCCGCCGGGTTTGAGCCGGAGGCAGGCCTCGGCCAGCACGGCACGCGGGAGCAGGCGATGGAGGAGCGCCGGCACGGAGGTGACCAGGAGGGTGCGCTCTCCGGTCGTCAACCGGTGCAGCGTCCGCATCCGCCGCGCGACCAGCTGGACGAGCGGCGCGGTCGACTCATAGGGCAGGGTTTCCCATTCGGGAAAGAGCGCGAGCGGGTCGGTCGAAAGCCCCAGCATCTGATGGAAGAACGTCAGGTCGTCATGCAGGCGTTCGGCGTCCTCGTCCGAGGCGCTGACGATCAGCCAGGACCGGTCCTGGCGCTGCGCCAGCAGGGTCAGCGCGAAGGCCGTCGCCGACCCGTGCAATCCGGTCAGGCAGGGCCGCCCGGCGGCGCCGCGCAGGGCGTCCAGCACGGGCTGGAGGAGCTGATCCCATGAAGAAGGCGATGGTGCGGGTGCCGGCACGGAAACCCTACGGATGACCGGATTGGATTTTCTTGACGAGGGTCGTGGTGGAGATGTCCGGGACGAGCGGAATGGTGCGCACGACGCCGCCGCGCGCTTCGACCGATTCGCGGCCGATGATCTGCTCCGGCTTCCAGTCTCCGCCCTTGACCAGGACATCCGGCCGCAGGTCGGCGATGAGCTGCCCGGGGTCTGTTTCGTCGAACAGGACGACGAAATCCACGCAGGCCAGCGCCGACAGCACCTCGGCGCGCTGGTCCTGCGGGACGAGCGGGCGTCCGTTGCCCTTGCTCAAGGTCCGCACGGAGGCATCGGTATTGACCCCGACGATCAGGAGATCGCCCATGTCGTGCGCGGCTTGCAGGTAGCGGACGTGGCCGATGTGCAGCAGGTCGAAACAGCCGTTTGTGAACACGATTCGGCGGCCTTGCGCCCGCCGAATGGGGAGGATCTTCATCAGATCCTCCTTGGTCTTGATCTTGTCCTGCATGGGCCCATCTTACTGGAACAGCCGGCAAAAAACCTAGCCTCTCAAGTCCCCCGGCCGCCCTTGTGCCGGGCAATCCGATTTACTATGCTGGGGCTATGAATGTTGAATACGTGCTGCCCGTCCTGGCCGGACTGGGCTTCCTGCTGGGGCTGGCCATCCGCGCCTGGCTCCGGCGCCGACGGGCGGCCCGGCTGGCCGATCAATTGTTGAACGACGTGGTGAAGGCCAAGGACGCCTTTCGCCGCTAACACACAGCAACAGGGGGGGTTGAATGGCCGATCCAGACGAACAGGCAAGCAAGGCCTACGCGCTGCTCACGTCGCTCCGACGCTTCTTCGAGCCGCTCCGCGAGCACTGGAGCAAACTTTCGTCGAGCGAGCAACAAATGGTGATCAGGGAGGTGGAGGCGTTTCTCGACTCGGTCCGGAAGCAAGGGACCTGACCGTACGGGAACAATTGGTATAACGAAAAAGGTTCTATCGGAGACATCGACGTCATGAAGCCAAGGCTCCAAATACTCCTTGCGATCGGATCCTTCCTATCAGTACTGGCCCTTCAGGGCCCTGCTTGGTCCGCGGAACAATCGGACGCCAAGGAAGGAACCTCGAAGAAGGGTTCTTCCAAAACCCTATCTCAAATGGTCGAGGAGGTCCGGAACTCCATCAACGAGGGGTGGCAGAAGCTGACCAATCCCAAGACGGTCGAGCCGGCCCGAGACAAGGTTAACGAGGGATGGCAGAAACTGACCGATCCCAAGACAATCGAGCCGGCCCGGAACAAAATCAATGAGGCTTACAAGGGGCTAACCGACGCGGCCGCCGCCTCCGGATCATCGGATAAATCAAAGAAGGACACCCAGAACAAGAAAGGCAAGTAGGCCGTCCGAGTTACTTTTTCACCTCAGCCTTGCAGTACCAGCCCTCGCCCTTCACGCCGTTGACCGCATCTTCCAGCTGGGCCGGCTTCACCATGGGCCCGGCCGTGACGACCACCGAGCCTTTCACGCTCTTGAAGTCCACCGCCGTCACGCCCTGCACCTTTCTCAGCGCCGACTCCACCGACGGCCGGTAGAGTTCGCACATCTTCCCGCCCAGCGCGAGCGTGACCTTCTGGTCTGCGGCCCAGGCCTGCATCGCTGTCACCATGACGAACACTCCCAAGACACCTGCCATCACGCGCATCATAATTCCTCCTCATGGGGTTTCGTAAAACTTCCCAGCCCGATCGCCTTCGTCCCGTGTTTTTCGATGATCGCATCCATGGCGGCAAGGGCCCTGCTCCGCCGCTGATCGAAGAGGCCTTGGTTGGCCGGCACCAGGTCGCCGAGCGTCACGCCGGCAAGCCGGTACTGCGTTCGCGGAACCATGAGGCTCTGCAGTGCCGCGCGGATATCCCGCCACATGAGCGGATCGTCGTTGAGCGGCTTGGGGACATGGTGCTGCTTGGTCGCGACCTTGTGCGCGGCGTCTTTGAGTTTGACCGTGAAGGAGCCGGCCGCCAGCCCTTCCACCCGCAGCTCGTGCGCGAGCTCCGCGAGAAATTCGCGCAGGGTCTGTTCAAGAAACGCCAGATCGTTGGTGTCGTCATCGAACGTCGTTTCGTGCCCGAGGCTCTTCTGCTCTCTGTCCGGGACGACCGGATCGTCATCCCGCCCCAGCGCGAGCGCCTG
>JBFGRH010000078.1:0-8508 GCA_041563795.1 Nitrospiraceae bacterium
AACGAACACGACGACTTGATTGGGGTTTCCGCCATCCATTGGGGGCATCGTGACAAATCCGTTGGCTGAAACCACCGCCGGCCCGCTCGTTGACTGTTGGGTGGTCCAGTACTGATAGGCCAACGCCACAACAGCGAGCATAAGAACCAGTTTAATGACGTTCATCATGTGCTTTGTGCCCCGCTCGGTTCGACACGACTTCGGTCAGAGTATTTTCCGATCCGCGATTCTTGTCAAGCGCATCCTCTAATGTTGTTTTTGATGTCCCTCCTCCTTCATCACGTCCGCCACGTTGCGGTTGTTGACGTAGACTTCGGCGAGCGTGCGGCCGTAGGTGTCCTGCCCGTAGGGGATCACCAGCACCGGGCCTCCGTGCAACAGCAGGTCCAGGCGTTGCGAGGCACTGAAGCCTCCGGACTCGTTTGACTCGGGCGCGTTGATTCCGCGTATGCGGAACCGCTCGGTACCGACGGCGAACGTGTCACCATCGATGGACCGGATCTGCCAGCTTTCCAGGACGCGCGGTTTCTGCGGCCGGTCCGGTGCGGGCTGGCGGGCGGCCAACAGGCGCCGGGCGAAGGCAGCCTCCTGGCGCGCCGCCTGCAATTTGCGTTTCGGCAAGCCTGCGAGTTGTTTTCGGTTCAGGGCGGGAGGTGAAGCGGGCTTGCGCGCCTTTGTCGACATCGCGGGCCTGGAGGCCTGCTCCAGAGGGCGGGGGTGGATGAGCAGACCCTGGATCGCCGGGCTGACGGGATGCATCGCGTGTGATTCCTTCCTGGACTCAGCCGCCGTCGGCGTGGGGATGGCCAGGAGCGCTCCCGCCAGAACCAGCACAGCCAGGGCTTGCCAGATTGAAGGACGGTCAATCGTGATGGAAGTACATGCTGTTTGCATAACGTCTCCTTTCGGGGTTGCGTTTCAATCATTGGCGTGTAACTGTGCAAGACCTGTGCGCGGGCGAGGTCGGTTGACAAGGCAGAAAAGCACATGCTGAAATGACCGCATTGGGCACGACCGAGAGGAGGGTGGGCTTATGGATATGATGGGACGTGTTGGGCTGATCGAAATACCAATTCTGATCGCGCCGGATCAGAAAGCCTGGCTGGATAAGATGATTAAGGAAGGGAAGATCGCGGTCCCTCCCGGGGGAACCCTGGAGAAGGGATCCTTGATCTCAATGTTCATGCGGATGCTGATCCACAATGCCATGGAAGAACAGGCGCGGCAGGAGGCATTGGACAAGGAAGACGAGGACGACGAATAGATACGAGTCCGTATCGGCCGGGATACGGCGAACGGTCAGAGGGTCTTGAAGACGGCTTGGGCGGCCGCGATGGTTTTCTTGATGTCGGCGTCGCTGTGGGCCGTTGAGAGAAAGGCCGCTTCGAACTGCGAGGGTGCGAAGTAGACGCCCTGCTCCAGCATCCCCCGAAAGAACTTCGCATAGCGCTGCGTGTCGGCCCGCTTGGCCGAGGCGTAATCCGTCACCGGTCGATCGGTGAAGAATCCCCCCAGCATCGAGCCGACGCGTGTCTGCGTGAACGGGATGCCGGCCTGCTTCGCAGCCTTGCCGAGTCCCTCCGCCAGCGCGGCTGACTTCGCGTCCAGTTTCTTGTACATCCCGGGCGCTTTCAGCGCCTTCAGCGTTTCGATCCCCGCCGTCACGGCCAGCGGATTGCCCGAGAGCGTGCCCGCCTGGTAGACCGGCCCGGCCGGCGCGATCAGCTGCAAGAGCTCCCGTCTGCCGCCGTAGGCGCCGACGGGAAGCCCGCCCCCGATGATTTTCCCCAGACAAGTGAGGTCCGGTGTCACGCCGTAGAGCGTCTGCGCCCCGCCGTAATGGACACGAAAGCCGGTGATGACCTCATCAAAGACCAGCAGGGCGCCGCACGCGCGCGTGAGCTCCCGGAGCGCCGGGAGGAACCCGGGGCTTGGCGGCACGACGCCCATGTTGCCCGCCACCGGCTCGACGACGATGCAGGCCAGGTCCGTGGCATGCGCTTCGACGAGGGTCTTGACGGCTCGCAAATCATTATAAGGAGCGGTCAGCGTGTGCCGGGCAAAGTCGGGCGGCACGCCGGGGGAATCCGGCAGGTCGAGGGTCGCCACGCCGGAGCCGGCCTTGGTCAGCATACAGTCGCTGTGGCCGTGGTAGCAGCCGTCGAACTTGAGGATCTTGTCGCGCTTCGTATAGCCGCGCGCCAGCCGGACCGCGCTCATGGCGGCCTCGGTCCCCGAGCTGACCAGCCGCACCTGCTCCATCGAGGGTACGGCCTCGCGGATCATGCCGGCCAGGCGCACCTCCAGCTCCGTCGGCGCGCCGTAGCTGGTCCCGCGCGCGGCGGCCCGCTGGACGGCCCGGATCACCGGTCCCGGGGCATGCCCCAGGATCATCGGTCCCCAGGAATGGACGTAATCGATGAACTTGTTGCCGTCCACATCCCAGAGATAGGCGCCCTTGGCCTTGGCGATGAACAGGGGCTGGCCGCCGACGGAGCGGAAGGCGCGCACCGGGCTGTTCACCCCGCCGGGGATGCAGCGCTGAGCTTCGGTGAAGAGCTGCTGGGATTTCGTGGTTTTCATGGCTGGCGGCGCTCGAAAAATCGCGGCGCAATCTAACACGCACCGTTGGAAGGGGTCAATGAAGGTTGTTTTGCGGCGGCTCCGGGCGTTTGTTAGAATGCGGACGGTATGCGCAAAGCCAAAATCGTCTGCACGATCGGTCCGGCGAGCAGTTCGCCCGAGATCCTCGAGCAGCTCATCGACGCCGGCATGAATGTGGCGCGGCTCAATTTCTCGCACGGCACGCACGAATCCCACGCCCGCGCCATCCAGGCCATCCGTCAGGCGGCGCAACGCAAGGGCGCGGCGGTGGCGATCCTGCAAGACGTGCAGGGGCCGCGCATCCGTGTCGGCCAGTTGCCCGACGCCGGCGTGACCCTCGAAGCAGGCCGGCGCGTGCGGCTTCTGGCCGGCCAGGCGGCCTCCGACCCCCGGAGCGGCATCCATTATAGCGGCCAGTCCGTCGCCCCGAATTATACGGCGGACCTGCCGATCACCTATGCGGCCCTGGCGCGGGATGTCCGGCCCGGCGCCCGCATCCTGATCAACGACGGTCTGATCGAACTGAAGGCCGAACGAATCGCCGGTGACACGGTGGACTGTGTCGTCGTGGTTGGCGGGCTGGTCACGTCCCACAAGGGACTCAACCTGCCGGGGACTGCCGTCAGCGCGCCGACCTTGACGGACAAGGACCGGGAGGATCTTCGGTTCGGCGTGGCGCAGCAGGTGGACTACGTCGCCCTCTCCTTCGTCCGCAGCGGGGCCGAAAACCCGGCGGCCCGGGACCTGCTGGCGGCGCAGGGCGGGGAGATTCCGCTCATCGCCAAGATCGAGCGGCCCGAGGCGGTCGAGCAGTTGGAGGGGATTCTCGATGAAGCCGACGGCGTGATGATCGCGCGCGGCGATCTCGGCGTCGAAATGAGCCCCGAAGTGGTGCCCATCCTGCAGAAGCGGATCATCCTGGCGTCCAATCGCCGCCGCAGGCTGGTCATCACGGCGACGCAGATGCTGGAATCGATGACGGCGCATTCCCGACCCACCAGGGCCGAAGCTTCGGACGTGGCCAACGCCGTGTTCGACGGCACCGACGCGGTCATGCTCTCGGGGGAGACCGCCGCCGGCCGCTATCCGGTGGAAGCGGTGCGCGTGATGGACCGGATCGTCCGGGCCGCCGAAGAAGGGGCGGAGCCCGGTGTCCTGCGCGTGGCGGACTCGCCGCCGCCGGTCCCCGACTCCTTTCCCGAGGCGATGTGCGCCGCCGCCTGTTCCGCCGTCAACGCGACCCACGCCGATGCCGTCGTGGTCTTCAGCGAATCCGGCGCGACGGCGCGGTTGATGTCCAAGCAGCGCCCACGGCCGCCGGTCGTCGCGGTCACACCCTCGGAATTGGTCCGGCGGCGCATGGCGCTCTACTGGGGCGTGGTGGCGCTGACGATGCCGCGCAGCGAGCACACGGACGAGCTGGTGCATGAAATTGAGCGGCGGCTGAAGGCGGAAGGCCTGGCGAAATCCGGGCACCGGCTGGTGATTCTGTCGGGGACGATCATGGGGCAAAGGGGCGGGACGAATGTGATGAAGCTGCACGAGGTGGCATAACGGATGCTGAAAAAGGCCTCCAACTTCGTTCTCGGTCGCCCGTCTCCCTGCGACGTACCTAGAGACTGTACGCCTCGGTCGCCGCGCTCCCTGCGGCCTTGTTGGCCGGCCTTTTTGAGCATCCTGCAGACGGGAGCGGTCTTATTGGTTTTCGCATCATTCGAAGTGCATGCCCAGACCGGGTCGATTGCGCACGATCCCACCGACATGGTGGACAAGTACCTGGAGCTGGACGTCAAGGGAGTCCGATTGGACGCGATCTCTCAGGAAGCATTGGCGCCCTATGTCACATGGAAGACCGAGCCGGTCTGGGGGCGCACCGTGGTCGTCACGAACTACGAGGTGATCAACGACTTCAAGCAGTGGACGATCATCAGCCAGGCCGAAGTGATCATCCCGGTTGAATACAAGGTGCTGGGGTCCGTCTATTGGGAGCGGGCGGCCTTCCTGCCGGAGCCGAAAGTGGAGCGGGTGGGGTTCCGGATCAAAATTGTGGGCGACCGGTGGCGGATCGCGGAACCCATGCTCCCGCCGCACATCGGCCAGAAGCGCATGATCAACTATGTGCGGCAGGCGATCCTGGACGAGAAGGACCGCGCCAAGACGGACACGCTCGAAACCCTGTTAAACGACCTGAAAAAGGCCAAACATGAAGGACCGGCATCCGCGCAAACATCCCGTTGACCTCCTGATCTTCGACCTGGACGGCACGCTGATCGAGTCCAAGTGGGACATTGCCGCCTGCGTGCAGCGGACGCTGGCCGAGCTGTCCCTGCCGCCGCACACCGAGGAGGAGATTTTCGGGTTCGTGGGGGATGGGATCAAGCGCCTGTTGCGCCTCGCCGTCGGTGAGGACAACCAGGCCCGCTACGAAGACGCGCTGCGGGTCTTTCGCGGCCACTACATGAAGCACTGCCTCGACCGCACGCGGTATTATCCGGGCATCGAAACCGTGCTCACGCACTTTGCGCGCAAGCACAAGGCGATCGCGACGAACAAGTCCCTTGAATACACGAACATCATTCTCAACGGCCTCGGCAATCACCACTTCGCCCACGTCGTGGGCGGCGACGATGGCTTCGGGCTGAAGCCGGAGCCGGGCATGCTGCTCTCCATCATGGACAAGTTGGGCGTGGCGAAGGATCGGGCGGTGCTGATCGGGGACAGCACGAACGACATCAACGGCGGACACAACGCCGGCATCAAGGTCTGCGCCGTCGGCTATGGGATGGGAAACCTCCAGAAGATGGCGGCCTGCGAGCCCGAATGGTTCATCGAAAAACCGGAGGAATTGATGGAGGTGTTCGTATGACGGCGCGCGACGCGAAGCGGTGGGCGAGGGGCCGGTGTGTGCTGCTCGCTCTGTTGTTGGTCGTGTCTGCGGATGCGGTTATCGCCGGGCCATCCACCGGACTCGCGGAGCGCGTGATCGAGCACAAACTCGCCAATGGCCTGACGGTCCTGCTGGTGGAGCGGCATCAAGCGCCGATCGTCTCCGTCAACGTGACGTACGGCGTGGGCGGGATCAACGAACTCACCGGCGAAACCGGCGTGGCGCATCTCTACGAGCACATGGCGTTCAAGGGCACGCGCACCATCGGCACCAGGGATTACGCGCGCGAGCGCCCGCTGCTCGAGGAGGTGGACCGGCTCATCGCCGAGCTGGAAACGCGGCGCGCGGCGGGGGCCGATCCGAAGGAGTTGGCACGACTCCAGGACGCGGTCAAGGCCGCGCAGGAGCGGGCCGACCAGCTGGTGGTCGGCAACGAGATGTCGCTCCTGTACCAGCGCCAGGGCGCGGTCGGGCTGAACGCCTCGACCGGGAAGGATGTTACGCGTTACGTGGTCAGCCTGCCGGCCAACCGCCTGCCGCTCTGGGCCGCGATCGAATCGGACCGCATGGCGCATCCGGTCTTGCGCGAGTTCTACAAGGAGCGGGCGGTCGTCATGGAGGAGCGGCGGCTCCGGACCGACGACAACCCGAACGGACTGTTGTACGAAGCCTTCGCCGCGGCCGCGTTCCAGGCCCACCCCTACGGGTTCCCGACGATCGGCTGGGCCTCCGATATCCAGGCGCTGACACGGTCGGGAACGGAGCGCTTCTTCCGCACCTACTACGGGCCGGCCAACGCCACGATCGCCATCGTCGGCGACATCAACCCGCCGGAGGTCCTCGCGCTGATTGAACGCACGTTTGGGACGATTCCACCGGCGCCCGCTCCGCCGCCGGTGATCACGGCCGAGCCCGAGCAGCGCGGCGAGCGGCGCGTGGAGGTGGAGTTCGACGCCGAGCCGGTCCTTCTGATCGGGTACCACAAGCCGGCGATCAGCCATCCCGATGATTTTGTCTTCGACGTCATCGAGTCGGTGCTCTCGGAAGGGGTCACCTCGCGGCTCTACCACCGCATCGTGCGGGAGAAACGGCTGGCCACGGCCATCGGGGCCGATGCCGGTTTTCCGGGCGCCGTTGCGCCGGGCCTCTTCGTCATCAGCGCGGCCACGCTGGCGCCCCATACGACCGCCGAGGTGGAAGCCGCCGTGTACGAGGAAATGGAGCGGTTGAAGTCGGAGCCGGTCTCGGCCCAGGAACTGGAAAAGGTCCTCAACAACCTGGATGCCAGCCTGGTCCGGGCGCTGCGCTCCAACAGCGGCCTGGCCGGACAGCTGGCCTATTTCCAGACCGTCGCGAAAGACTGGCGGTATGTCATGAAGGCGCGGGAAGGGATCGCGGCCGTCACGCCGCAGGACATTCAGCGCGTGGCGCGCACCTATTTCACCAAGAGCAATCGGACGGTGGCCACGCTGGTGCGCGCGCCGAAAAAGTCATGACACGTAAGGAGAAAAGCGTGGAGCGAAACAGCCCTCAACTCCCGGTCATCGGTTTGTTCTGCGCGGCGCTCGTGCTGATCGCGCCGCTCGGCTGCGCGTCCCCCTCCACGTCCGCCCCCACGAACCAGGCGAAGCACACAAACCAGATAAACCAGACAGACCCTCGCCAGATGACGTTCCCGCCGGTGGTCTTCACGCCGCCCGTGCCGGATCGGGTCGTGCTCGACAACGGGATGGTGGTCTACCTGCTCGAAGACCACGAGCTGCCGCTCGTCACGGTCACCGCCACGATCAGGACCGGGGGATGGCTCGATCCGGCCGAGAAGGTCGGCCTGGCCGGGATCGCGGGGGTGACGATGCGCTCGGGCGGCACGCAGCGGATGAGCGCCGAAGAACTGGACCGCGAGCTGGAACACATGGCGGCCGTGATTTCCACCGGCATCGGCACGGAATCCGGCTCGGCCATGCTGGACATCATGGCGAAGGATCTGCCGCGCGGGCTGCGCCTCTTTGCCGACGTCCTGATGACCCCGGCCTTTGACCCGGGGCGGGTTGAGTTGGCCAAGCAGCAGACGATCGAGGGCATCCGGCGCAGGCAGGACCGGCCACAGTCCATCGCCGGCCGCGAGTTTGCCAAGATGCTCTACGGGCCGGCCCATCCCTATGCGCGTGAGAGCACGGTCGACTCGGTGACGAGGATCACGCGCGACGATCTGGCGGCGTTTCATGCGAAGACCGTCCACCCCAACGGCATCATCCTGGGAGTGACGGGCGATTTCGAGAAGGCGGCGCTGCTGGCGCAGCTCAAGGACACGTTCGGCGGATGGAAACAGGGCGTCGTGCCCGAGATCGTGCTCCCGCCGATCGAGGCGGAGACGGCCCGGACCGACAAGTTGGTCGTCCGGTTCGTCGGGAAAGGCACCTCCCAGGCCCACCTCCGGCTGGGCCACCTGTCCATCAAGGAGAACGACCCCGATTATCCGGCGCTCGTGGTCCTCAACGACATCCTCGGCGGCAGCGCCTTCCGCAGCCGGCTGTTCAACGACGTGCGGACCAAGCGGGGCCTGGCCTATTCGGTCGGCAGTTCGTTCCGCGCCGGTATGCGCGAGCAGGGCGTCTGGGCCATGCGCGCCGAGACCAAGGTGGAGTCCACGCAGGAGGCGATCAGCCGCCTGGCGGCCAATATGGAGCAGTTGCGCGCACAGCCGGTCTCCGATGCGGAGTTGGACGAGGCCAAGGAGTCCTTCGTTAACTCGTTCGTCTTTGCCTTTGCCAGCCCGTCCGCCATCGTCGGCCGGCTGATCGGGTTGGAATACGACGGCCTGCCAAAGGACTTCCTTCAACAATTGCGCGACCGGGTCGTGAAGCTCACGAAGGAAGACCTGCTCGCCGTTCCGAGTGTCTTGAAGAGCCTCGTCGCCGTCGACCCGTTCGCTGATGCGGTCTTCATGCCGCCGCCCGGCTTTCTGGAGCTCGATCGCACGGCACGCACGTTGCCGGCCTACTCGGCGGTCGCCCTCT
>JBFGRH010000079.1:0-8482 GCA_041563795.1 Nitrospiraceae bacterium
GCCACCGCCGCCACCCGCGCCGGAGCCACCCCCGCCGCCGCCGCCGGTGATTGAACAACCGGCTGCCGCGCCGCCCGTGGCCGAACTGGAGGATGCGTACTTCGACTTCGACCGGCACGTGCTCAGGCCCGATGCGCGGACGACGCTCGAGAGCAATGCCCGAATCCTGAAATCAGATATGAAGGGCGCGAAAATTCTGATTGAGGGACATTGCGACGAGATTGGCACAGCGGCCTACAACCTGGTGCTGGGAGAAAAGCGTGCGCTCGCGGCCAAGCGGTACCTGCAGGACCTCGGCATCTCGTCGTCCCGCTTGCAGACGACCAGCTACGGCAAGGAGCGGCCGTCTTGCACCGAGCACAGCCCCGACTGCTGGCAGAAGAACCGGCGGACGCATTTCGCCACGAAATAGTCAAATAAAGGAGCCATCATGTTCCCATCCTCGAATAGACAGCAGCAGCAGGAATCTCGGACCGCCGGTTTGCGCCTGGCCGTTATGGGCCTGGCCGCCCTGACGCTGGTCGGGTGCGGCGGGAACGGAGAAAGCGTCATCATGAACCTCCAGGCGGCCGCCCCGACGGCGGCTCCGGCCAAGGCCGGAACCGGCCTGACCGTGGCCGTGACCACGTTCGACGACTCCGCCCTGACCGACAAGAAGCGGCTGGGCAGCCGGTCCCATCTGTGGGGCGGCACGTCGTACTTCGACCTGGCGGATGGAAAGCCCGGTGAGGTCGTGTCGCAGCTCGTCGCCGACGGCCTGAAGCAGCGGGGGTGGCAGGTCGAGAAAGCGGGCGCGGACGGCAAGGCGCAGACGACGATTTCCGGAAAGATCGTGGAATTGTCCGTGAACGCCGACAGCTCGTTCGGCTCCACCAAGATCAACTCGGCGACCAAGGTCGTCGTGGAGGCCGTCAACGCCGCCGACGGGAGCAAGGTCCGGATGACGCTGAGCGGAGCGGGAGCCCAGACCGTCGTCTGGTTCGATGCGGAGGATGCCCAGGCGCTCCTCGGCGAGACCGTGACGGAGAGCCTCGAGAAACTGATCGCCAACACCAAGGTCGAGAACAACGCGCTTCGCCTGAAATAAACGAAGCGCCCGGGCGAGGCCGGAGAAGGGACGACGTCATGAACAACCAAGAGTTCCCGCCGGCCGTCAATCGTGAGGCCACGGGCATCCGCGCGTACCGAGCCTGCCTAAAGCACCGAGTCAGGCTCATCGCGGGTCTGACGCTGACCGGGGCCCTGCTGTTGCCCTTGACGCCGGCCGGGGCCCCGGAACCCGCCGTGGCCGGTCCATCGGTCGCGCTCCTGGAGCAACGGGGCGAAATCACGATCAAGAACTATGATTTCCTCCTGAGTCAGCCGGTGCCGATCCGGCTGCACGTGCCGACGGTGATCATCCTCCGCAACCAGGACATCGTGCGGCACGGCTTCACGTCCCCCATGTTGGGCCAGATGCTGGTGCGCGGCGAGGGCGAGGGCATCAGCGCCTACGGAAAGGGCGTCGAGGGCTTCTACGTCGATCCCGGGAAAACGCTCGTGATCCGCTTCACCCCGGAACGGCCCGGCAAGTATTCCTTCCACTGCGACCTGCATCCCGACATGAAGGGCGAACTCTACCTGCTGGAATTGCCGGCCGCGTGACGCACGGGATGACGATGACGCGATGGCGGCCGATGCTCGGGATCGCCCTCATGACGGCCGCGCTCATCCTGCTAACGGATGGCCTCCCTTCCGGGTTTGCGGAAACCCGCCTGCTCCCAGGCTCGCCCGTGGAGGCGGACGAGCCGACGGTAAAGGACCTCCTGGCGGTATTCGAACGGGCGGACAGGGCCGTCAAAAGCCGCGATCTCGAAGGCGTGATGGCCCTCTATTCCACACGCTACGATTACCACGGTCTGAAGAAGGCCGACATTCGGAAGATCTGGAAGGACCTGTTCGACAACTACGAGGACATCGACAGCACCCACCAGTTCAGCCGGATCAGCCGGATCATTTCCGTGGGACCAGACGACAGAATCGAGATTATCTGCTCGGGGAACGTGCAGGCGGTTTCCAAGATCAGCCGCCTTCGCGTGCCGATCGACAGTTGGTACGGGGAAGTGCATTACATGGTCAAGGAAAACGGGGTCTGGAAGATTCGCGGCAACCTGGGTGATGTCCAGACGGTGCTGCCGTTCGGCACTGCACCGCATCCATTATTCTAAGACAGAGGGGACTGATGCGGATTGTCGTCGCGGTGGACTGGTCGGAGCCGGCCTTCAATGCCGTGCAGGAGGCCTGCCTCCTCTACGATCCGAAGGAACTGACGCTCGTGCACGCGGTGGACCTGGGGATGCTGGACAAGCCGGTCATCGCCCAGGCGATGAACCTCCAGGGATACGATGAGTTCCGGAACAGCATGCTGGAGGCAGGGCACCAGTTGATGGACCAGACGGCGAAGCTGGTGCCGCCCGGAATCCCGATCGTCCGGCGCGTGTGCGAGTTCGGCCATCCGGCGCAGCTCGTGCTCGATGCCGTCAAGGACGCCGCGGCCAACCTCGTCGTGGTCGGTTCGCGCGGCCGCGGGCGCATGGCCGAACTGCTGCTGGGCAGCGTCTCCCACCGGGTGGTCCTGCACGCCCCCTGCTCGACCCTTGTCGTCAAGCGGTCGATCCAGACTCTGCGCAAGGTGCTCGTTGCCGTGGAAGGGCCGGACGACTCTGTGCGCCTGCGGGAATGGCTGCACACGCGCCCTTTCAGAAATCCGGTGGACCTCGACGTGGTGAGCGTCGTCCCCGTGCCCCATACCGGTGACCCGGTGGCGTTCCCCTACTTCCCGCAGTGGGAAAAAACCTCCACGACATTCGCCACCGATCTTGCGGGTGACTTGGCGCGGAGCTTGAATGGGACGAACTACCGGGCGACGCATCGCGTGCTGAAGGGCCACCCGGCCGATGCCATCGGGCGGGAATCGGCGTCCGCCGACCTGCTGGTCATCGGGTCCCACGCCCGCACGGGGGTGGACCGCTTCCTGCTGGGCAGCGTCTCGCACGCCGTTTCCCATCGCGCAGCCTGCTCGGTGCTGATCGTCCGCCCGTAAGCCAACGGGCTGCCTGTCCATCCTCCTGGGGGTACCGTCCATGACGTCGCCAATCGCGCTCGCGGTCCTGCTCACGATTCTCGTCTCTGCCGCCCCGCACGTGGTGAAGGCCGACCAGGACGAGGAACGGCACGAGCGAAGCGAGCGGAAGGCCCTCGCCATCGTCCCTGCCGGCACGGTCATCGACCGGGATTATTTCGCCGTCGGAAAGCGGGTTGAAATCTCGGGAACGGTCAACGGCGACGTGTACGCCGCCGGCGGACAGGTGCTGGTCGACGGGAAGGTCAACGGGGATCTCCTCGCGGCGGGCGGGACGGTCACGGTCGCGGGAACCGTCACGCAGGATGTCCGGGTCGCCGGCGGTCACGTCGCCATCCACGGCGAGGTCGGCCGCAACGTGACTGTGGCGGGGGGCAACGTCCAGTTCGCTCCCTCCGCCGTCGTCAACGGGGGAGTCGTCGCGGCGGGCGGGAACCTCCACCTGGCGGGTTTGATCGGACGGGACGTCAAAGTCGCGGCCGGCGGCCTCACGGTCTCCGACCGCATCGGCGGCAATCTGAAAGCAATGGCCGGCGCGATCCGCGTGACCTCGAAGGCCCAGGTGGCCGGCACCCTCACCTATTGGAGTCGCGACGATGCCTCCATCGACGAGCATGCCGCCGTCGCCGGGCGGATCGTACGCGAATCCCTCCCCGCCAGGCTCACCCCGTCGCCGGAGGAATTACTGGGGCTCCTGGCGGCGGTGAAGCTGGCGTGGGTCGCGATGAGCTTCGCCTCCACCCTGATCCTCGGGCTCCTGTTCATCCGCTTCTACCCCAACGCGACCGAGAAGGCCGTGGCACGGCTCCGCGAGCAGCCCATGAGTCTCCTGGGAACGGGCGTCCTGGCCTTCGTCCTCACTCCGGCCGCGATCGTCCTGCTGGCGATGACCGTGCTGGGCCTGCCACTGGCGGCCATCCTGGCGGCGATCTATGTGCTCTATCTGTACATGGGAAGAATCTTCGTCATTGCCTGGGGCGGCCAGGCGCTCCTCGGGTCGTTCGGCGCCGGCCCCGGCCGGTACCGGGCCTTTGTCGTCGGCCTGATCGTCTACTCCCTGCTCCAGCTGATCCCCCTGCTTGGAGGCCTCCTGAGCATGGCCGCGGTCCTCTTCGGCCTCGGGGCCCTGCTCTTCATCAAGAAGAGCTACTACGCAATCTTGCGCGAACAAGGAATGATCTGAGCGTTCCCGGCAGACCGTCGGGAGGCGGTCAGGGAATCGACTCAACGGAAGCACCATCTCATGTCATTCGAAGAAGTGTTCCTTGGATTCCTGGTCGCCCTGGCGGCCGGCGCACTCATCGGACTGGAACGGGAACAGTCCATGGCGGCGGATCACAAGCACCGCCTGGGGGGCGTGCGCACCTTTCCCCTCATCGCGTTGGCCGGCGCCCTCTCGGCCCTGCTCTCGCACCGGGCCGGCGTCTGGCCGATTCTCGTCTCGCTGCTCGTCATCGGGGCCTTCATGGCCGTTTCGCTCCAGCAGGATGGGGGGCAGGGGGCCGCACGGGGCATCACCACCGAGGCCGCGGCGCTGATCACCTTTCTGCTCGGCGTCCTGGCCCTGTACCCTGACCTCCCGCTGGCCAGGGGGCAGCGCTACCTGCTCATCGTCGCCAGCGCCAGCGTCGTCATGGCGCTCCTCTCCTTCAAGGAGCCCCTGCATGAAGCCGTGCGCCGGGTTTCCATGGATGACCTGTACGCCACGGCGAAGTTCGTCATCCTCGCCTTGGTCATCCTCCCCCTGCTTCCCGACCAGACCTACGACCCGCTGGACGCCTTCAATCCCTTTCACACGGGCCTGATCATCGTCCTCGTGGCCGGGATCAGCTTCGTCGGCTATTTCGCCACCCGGATCGCCGGTGAAGCCAAGGGGCTCACGGTGACGGGCCTTGTGGGCGGCTTCGTCTCCTCGACCGCCGTGACGGTCAGCATGGCGACACGGGCCTGCGTGTCCCCCCGGCTCCTGCCGTTTGCGGCGATGGCCATCCTGCTGGCCTCGGGCACGATGTTCGTACGCATGCTCGTGGTCGTTGGGATCGTGGACCCAGGCCTCGTTCCGTACCTCCTCGGACCGCTGGGAGCCATGGCTGCCGTCAGTTATGCCACCGCTGCCGCCCTGTACCGGTCATCCCGCGGACACGTGGCCGGGACCGAGACCGTGCCCCACCGGAATCCGTTCGAGCTGCGGTCAGCGGTCCAGTTCGGCCTGCTGTATCTTGTCATCCTATTCGCGTCGAAGGCGGCGCACACGACGCTGGGGAACCCCGGCCTGTACCTCTCGAGCGTCCTGGCCGGCACCACGGATGTCGATGCCATCAGCGTTGTCGTCGCCCGGTTCCACCTCGAGGGGCTGCCTGACGTGGCGGCCACGCTGGCGGTCTCCCTGGCGGCCATGACGAACACGGCGGTGAAGGTGGGGATCGCGGCCTGGCTGGGGGGACGGGACCTCGTGGTCCGCATCGCTCCCGGCATCGGCTCGGTCGTGGCCGTCGGCGGCCTTGCGCTGTTTCTATCGCGGTAGGCGGATGTGGATGCGCGGGGAATCAATATGACAGGAGGCCCGGTGAACCCAGATCCTCAGGCGGTGGGCGGTGGCTGGACGGGCACGTGCCTGGCCCTGTTCGTCTACGACGTCGGCCTGTCCATCAACCTCGATGAGGCCGAACGGAAAATCACCGCGTTCACGCGCCGTGCCCCCATGCAGCCCAAGCGCCGCGCGCCGCAATACCTCGATTACCAGCCGGCCCCCCTCCGCGTCAGCCAGGACGCCCGGGGCCAGCGCATGGGGGACATCCGCGACGTGGAGACGGTGGACCTGGCCCTCTATGACTTCGGGGCCATTTCCGTGTGCTACACGATCCCGGTGGACGCGACGCCGCCCGCCATGCTGGCCCTAAGCCTGGACCTCTACGACAACGCGACCCTGCTGACCGATTCGCGGCGGCGGGTGGAAGTGCTGCTGGAGGAAATCCGCGAGGCGATCGACAAGCCGAACGTCGCGTCGTTTGTCGAGGACTACATGATCTTCCGGCTGATCCCCCAGGCAGGCCTGCAAGCCAAGGACTGGCTCGGCTGGAGCCGCGACGAAGAACTGGCGCAGATCCTCCGCTCGGAGCAGGCCGCCCTGTCGAGGGAGGAAATCGAGGACGCCACGGCCTGCCGGATTTCCTTCGGCACGGAGGATCTCACGCTCATTGACTGGAACGCCGCGCTCGTCATCGGACGTGAGATGGGCGACATCCTTGCGGTGCTCGAGTTCGCCAACGTGGAGCTGCTGGAGATGCGCTACCTCGACCGGCAGCTCGACGCAGCCCTGGACCAGGCCTACGACGCCCTGGCCAAGCGGCGGTGGCGCCGGTTGCGCTGGCCGGGAACGTTCGAATCCGACCTCCGGCGGGTCGCGCAGCTCCAGGTCGACAGCGCGATCCTGTTCGAGCGGGTCACGAACGCCCTCAAGCTGCTCGGCGACCAGTTTCTCGACCGGGCCTACCGGCTCACCTCCCAGCGGTTTCGCGCGGCTGCCTGGGACGCGAGCATCATCCGCAAGCTCCAGACGCTCGACAGCATCTACGGGAAGATGGCCGACCTCACCGCGACCCGCCGTATGGAAGCGCTGGAATGGATCATCATCATCCTGATCGCCGTGTCCATCCTCCTGCCGTTCACGCCGTGGGCGCACTAGGCCGGGAAAGGGACCAGGGACTGGTTACCGACAGTCGGAACAGGGAACTCACCACCACAAGACGGAGGTACGCGATGAAAGGTTGCATCAGAGCAGGAACGTGGACAGGAGTGATGCTTGTGCTGCTGGCCGCGTCGGGCTGCGCCACAAAGGCGGACTTGACCACGATGAACCAGGAGCTCACCGCCAGGCTGGACGCCTTGCAGGCCTCGGTCGACAAGCATGCTGGTGACCTGCGGACGGAGTTGAATCCGCTGCGGGAGCTTCTCGAGGAGGCCCGATCCACAGGCAAGCAGATGCAGGATCTCCACAAGGATGTGGCGTCCATCGGCGCCTTCTTCCAACAGCTCCCCCAGCAGCTCTCCAGCCTCGGCGCGAACGTGCGGGCCATGCGCCAGTCCATGCTGGACTCGCTCAAGAGCGAGGAGACGGCGCTGAGGGAGCGTCTCAAGGCGCTTCAGGAGATCGGGCGGCACCTCGAGCCGGACTCGCCGGGCTCCACACCGAGCGGGAAGCAGGAGAAGTAGGCCCGGAATCCATGCTCAGCGGGAAGGGTGGCTTTCAACCTTGTATTCCAGGTGGCAGGCCACGCAGGTGGCGAGCATGGAGTTGAAGCGGGGCAGGATCTGCTTGATGTCCTTGGATGGGATGATTTTCGCCAGTTCCTGTCCGGCCCGATAGTGGGCCATGGCCAGGTCCCGGTAGGCCTGGGGGGCGTGCCGGGCGGCCACGTGGCGACGCGCGAAGAACCCCAGGTGCGCGTCGGTCACCCCCTGGGCCAGCTTGAAGTCCTCGTCCGACAGCGCCGCCATCAGCACCTGGACCGTCTCCAGGTGCATCATCATGACTTCCCGGTGCGTTCGATCGGCCTCCTCCGGCAGCTGGATGACCGTCCGTGTGTCCGGGATGAACACGTTCCCGACCTGTGCGTGTTCGGCCAGGGACACCGACGCGGCGGGTCGTTCGGCGCAGCCTGCCGCGACCATCAGCAGGCCCGCGCACACCAGTAGCCGGGAAAACATCTCCATCTTCATGGGTTCACATTCGTCCGGAACCCATCCCTCGCCCTCGATGAGGTCCTCGCGTTTCGCCGAATGTTTCGAGATACCGGATCAGCGTCCAGATCTCCTCGTCGCTCAGGGTGCCGTTGAAGCCGATCATGGAGGTGCCGGGGGAGCCGTTCTTGATCACCCAGAAAATCTCGCCCTCGGTCCGGTGCCGCCAGAAACCATGATGATGAAAGTTGCGCGGAGACGGATCGAGGGCCTCGGCGGCCGGACCGTCCCCCATACCGCTCTTCCCGTGGCAGTTCACGCAGCCGCCCTTGCCTTGGTAGAGGGCCTTGCCTTTTTCCACCGCCTCCGGCGAGTCAGGCACAGGGCTTGTCAGGGCTCGCGCTTCCTCAAGCTTGTCCGCCGGCACCCGGGGCGGCATCATGTGCCGTTCAGCAGCCGGCAAGACCTCCGACCATGCGAAGAGACACCCCGCGACGAACAGCGCGATCACCGCCGCGCCGGCCCTGCTTCGTCGTATCATTGACTGTTCCTCCTCATTGGCTGATCGAAGATTGGACAGATGCGAACGTTACGCACCGACCGCGACGGTGATGAGAATAGCGGAGCCTGTCAGGGCTTTCAACGAGTGGGGAACGCCGGCCCGCAGCGCCAGCAGCTGCC
>JBFGRH010000080.1:0-8416 GCA_041563795.1 Nitrospiraceae bacterium
ACCGCGACGTGACCGCCACCGTCTCCGTGGAAGTGGCCAGGAAGCAGGGCGAGGACGAGGCTGTCCACGAGGCCGCCGATGGAGACGAGGTGCACGAGGCCCACGGGAAGGCCGAAAAGAAGGCCAAGGCCGAGAAGAAGGAAAAGAAAGAGAAGAAAGACAAGAAAGAGAAGAAGGCCAAAGGGGAGTGACCCGATGAGCGATGCCGAAGCCTCCATGAAGGCGCTGAAAGCCTCCGACCCGGCCGTCTACGCCGCGATCAAGGCCGAGGAAGCCCGCCAGCGCGAGAAGCTCCTGCTCATCGCCTCGGAAAACTTCGCCAGCCCAGCCGTCCTCGCCGCGCAGGGCAGCTTGATGACCAACAAATATGCCGAGGGCTATCCCGGCAAGCGGTATTACGGCGGCTGCCAGTTCGTGGATACGGTCGAGACCCTCGCGATCGAACGCTGCAAGCAGCTCTTCGGCGCGGAGCATATCAACGTCCAGCCGCACTCCGGCTCCCAGGCCAACATGGCCGCCTACCTGGCGGTGCTCAAGCCGGGTGACGTGATCCTGGGCATGAACCTCGCCCAGGGCGGGCACCTCACGCACGGCAGCAAGGTCAATTTCTCCGGCACCCTGTTCCAGTCGTTCTTCTACGGCGTGAACCGCGAGACCGAACGGATCGATTACGACGAGGTGCAGCGCATCGCGGAGGAGTGCCGTCCGCGAATGCTCGTGGTCGGCGCCAGCGCCTACGCGCGGACGCTGGATTTTTCCCGGTGCCAGCAGATCGCCAAGTCCGTCGGCGCGTATCTCATGGTGGACATGGCGCACATCGCCGGGCTGGTCGCGGCCGGGCTCCATCCCAACCCCGTGCCCTACGCGGATTTCGTGACCACGACGACGCATAAGACGCTGCGCGGCCCCCGCGGCGGCGTCATCATGTGCAAGGCGGAGCATGCCAAGGCGGTGGACAAGATCGTGTTCCCCGGGATGCAGGGCGGACCGCTGATGCACGTGATCGCGGCCAAGGCGGTCGCGTTCAAGGAAGCCCTCGCGCCCTCGTTCAAGCGCTACCAGCAGCAGGTTGTCGCAAACGCCCGGGCGCTGGCGGCGGGCCTGATGGAGCGGGGCTACAAGGTCGTCTCCGGCGGCACGGACACCCACCTGATGCTGGTCAATCTGAACAGCCGGGGCGTGACGGGCAAGGAGGCGGAAGCCGCGCTGGACCTGTCCGGCATCATCGTGAACAAGAACGCGGTGCCTTACGACGAGAAGCCGCCGGCGGTGGCCAGCGGCATCCGCATCGGGTCGCCGATCGTGTCGACTCGTGGCATGAAGGAAAAGGACATGGCCAAGATCGTCGCGCTGATCGACCGCGTGCTGCAGGCGCCTCAGGATGAGAAGGTCCAAAGCGAGGTCCGCGCCCAGGCCAAGGCCCTGTGCAAGAAGTTTCCGTTCATCTATCCCTACAAGGCGTCGCGATGAACCCTGACCTGGGCGGTCGCCCGTGAAATGCCCATTTTGTGATGATCTCGAGGATAAAGTCGTCGACTCGCGGATGGCCAAGGAAGGCGAACTGATTCGCCGCCGCCGCGAGTGCCTCTCCTGCAAACGCCGTTACACGACCTACGAACGCATCGAGGAAAGCCTGCCCATGGTGGTGAAGAAGGACGGGCGGCGCGAGCCGTTCGACCGCGCCAAGATCCTCAGCGGCCTCAAGAAGGCCTGCGAAAAACGCCCCATCAGCGTGGCCACGATCGAAGCCGTGACGGACCGGATCGAGAAACGCATCCAGGAGATGGGTGAGACCGAGATCCCCAGCCGCGCGGTCGGCGAGGAGATCATGAAAGAGCTGCACAACCTCGACCAGGTGGCCTACGTCCGGTTCGCGTCCGTGTACCGGGAATTCAAGGACATCGACCAGTTCATGGATGAGCTGAAGGCCCTGGCCCGCGAGCGCGAGAAGAAGTAACCTCACCCGGTTTCATTCCCCCGTCGTTCAGATCATGGTATGGTAGGGACGCGTCCGGCGGATTGCCGCCCGGGCGGATTGCGGGGAACCGGATCACATGACCCCCACCAGGCCCAATCGCAGAAAGACAAAGCGGCCCAAGCGCGGATCGTCGTCGGTGACGCACGTCGCCATCATCGGCGCCGGCAAGGGCGGAACCGCGCTCATGGAGATCTTCGCGAAGGACCCGCTCGTCCGCATCGTCGGCATCGCTGAGATCAATCCCAAGGCCGTCGGGCTCAAGCTCGCCCGGCGCCTGCATATTCCCGTGACGCGCGATTACCACGAATTGCTGGAGATCGAGCGGGTCGACCTGGTCATCGACGTGAGCGGCAGCCCGGAGGTCGGGCGGGTGCTGCTCGACTTCCACCGGATGGGCGTCACGATCATCGGGGGCGCGAGCGCCAAGTTCATGTGGCAGCTCATCGAGGCGCGCATCCGGGCCACCTCGGAAATCGAGCGGACCCTGAACCAGTACCAGACGCTGTACCGACTGTACGTGAAGGAATCCGAGACGGCGGTCTCGGAGGAGCGCACGCAGTTCGCCTGCGAACTGCACGATGGCCTCGTGCAAAGCCTGGCGGGGCTGAATTTCAAGCTGGACCTGTGCCAGGAACTGCTCAAGAAGAACCTCGCGGCCGGCCTGGAGGCGTTGCGGGAGACGAAGGCGGGGCTCAAGACGGTGATCCAGGAAGCGCGGCAGGTGATCGTCAACCTGCGCCCCGTGCATTACGACAAGATGGAATTAATCCCGGCCCTGACGAACTATCTGAAGTCCTACGAAAGCCAGTCCCACATCAAGACGGAGTTTTCGGTGGCCGGCGACGAGACGACGCTGTTCCCGAAGACGAAGGTCTTTCTGTTCCGGATCATCCAGGAGGCGCTCAGCAACGTGCAGAAGCACGCCCGGGCGGATCGTGTGGCGGTGCAGATCGCGATCGGCAAGGACATGATGACGGCCACGATCGCGGACAACGGCGTGGGCTTCGATGTCGAGTCGGTGTCGCGCGATCCGGAAAAATGGGACCATTTCGGGCTGCGGGGCATTCTGGAGCGGGCGAGGCTCGTCGGCGGGCAGGCCATGATCGAATCCAAGAAGGGCAAGGGGACCCGGGTGTTGATCACCGTCCCGCTGGTGGAAAAGGAGGCCGGGCCGCATGGAAAAAATTAAGGTGTTGATCGCCGACGATCATCGGGTCGTGCGGGAGGGACTGTCGGCGATCCTGAAAACCAAGGACAACATCGATGTCGTCGGGGAGGCGCAGGACGGGCAAGAGGCGGTCGAGAAGGCCCGTGCGCTGCTTCCCGACGTGATTTTGATGGACGTGAGCATGCCGCGCATGGGCGGAGTCGAGGCCACGCGGATCATCAAGCGGGAATTTCCCCACATCGGCATCGTCGCGCTCACCATGTACGAGGAGCAGCAGTATATCTTCGACCTCGTACGGGCCGGCGCTACCGGCTACCTGCTCAAGGATACCGATTCGTCGCAGATCGTCTCGGCGATCAAGGCCATCTACCGGGGCGAGTCGCTGATCCATCCCTCCGTGGCGAGCAAGATCCTGGCGGAGTTTTCCCTGATGGCGCAGGGAAAGGGGAAGAAGCGACCGTGGGCCGAGCATGATCTCACGGAGCGCGAGATCACGGTGTTGCGCCTGGTCGCCGACGGCAAGACGAACAAGGAGATTGCCAACAACCTGGACCTCAGCGAGAAGACCGTCAAGAACCACGTGCGCAACATCTTTCACAAACTTCAGGTCTATGACCGCACGCAGGCAGCGATTTTGGCGATCCGAAAAGGCATTATTGACCTGGAGCCAAGGCCGTAAGACGGGCAAGTCAGCCTTCAGCGCCCGGCGGCCGCAGCACCAGCCTCCTCCTCCTTCTCTTCCGTGGCGGTCAAACCGACGGGGCCTTGTCGGCCGAATCCGACATAGGGTTCGCGGAAAGCCATCTTCATCAATTGGCCTTCGGCGAGAGGCGCCGCCGGATCGTCGAGTCCGTTGGCGATGGCGACCTGCTTGGCGGACCATGTGCCGCCGATTCGGGCCACCAGAGCCCCGACCGTTTCGCCGTTCCTGGCCGGCACGGTACGCAGCCGGGTCACATGGGTGCTGGCACGTTCTTCGGCGGTGACGGACCGGAACGTGCCGGCGGTTTCGGTGAACAGAGGCTCGTGCTGCCGGTAGGTGTGGACCGGGCAGATTCCGACGATCTGATACAGGCGGTTCCGGTAGGCGATCCACGTGAAATCCACCGCCATGGGCCCATCCTTCGTCTGGAGTTCCAGCACAAGGCGGGTGGCGGGTCGTGCCGCGACGGTCACGCGCCGGGCCTTCTCCAGCACCTTCGCGCGGCCTTCCTTTTCGATGGCACGGAGGGGCTCCATCGGATCATTTCCCGGGCCAACCACCGTCAAGGCGAGTATCGCCGTCCCATCCGTTGCCGTGGCCTCCACTCCCTCCTCCGTGTACGTGAGGATCCAATCCCTGGGAAATGTGAGCGCGATGGCCATGTCGGGATGGAGAAAGAGATTGTCCTTGCGCGCATGGCTCTCCGCCACGGCCGGGCCGACGACGAGGCCGTCGAGCCTGGCGAGGAACGCGTCAGGCGACTGTGCCACCGGCGGTTGCGCGGTCCACGGCGTGTGTTGCTTGATTTGCATCAACCTCGCCATGCGGTCCGGCGTTTTGGGGTGCGAGTCAAAGAACCCGGCCTTTCGGGGAGCACCGGCCAGGAGCTCTTCTCCCCGCTCCAGCTGCTGGAGCGCGGTTACGAGACCGCCGGGGTTCCACCCGGCCTTGGCCGTCAGCTTCACGCCGATCTCGTCGGCATCGTATTCCTGGTCCTGGCTGTAGAGGTGGAGCAACGCGCTGCCCATCACCCGGGGGACCGCGCTCAGCGCCCGACCCAGCCGGGGGCTGATGATGCCGGCCACACTGTCCACGATGGCCCCGGCCAGTGTGAACGGCGCGGCCAATGTCATCCGGCGAACCCCGTGCCGGGCTGCCACATGCCCGATCTCGTGACCCAGCACACCGGCCAGCTCTTCCTCGGAATTTAGCAGGAGAAAAATGCCTCGCGAGACATAGATGTACCCGCCGGGCAGGGCGAAGGCGGTGGGCTCAGCCATCTCCACCACGTGGAAGGTGTAGGCGACGTCCGTGCGCGGCGACTCTTTCGCCAGCCGGTGTCCGACCGCCTGTACGTAGCCTGTCAGGTCGGTATCCGGCACCAGCCCGATGCTTTGCGCGAGTTGCTGGGCTGATTTCTCCCCCAGTTCCGCTTCCTGCTTGGTCGACAGCAGCGTGAAGATGGGATATCCCGTCACCGGGTTGGTCGCGCAACCAGTCCCGATCAGGCCGGCCAGCAGAAAGGCGGCGACAAGTCGTGCCAAGGCCGGACACGCGGAAAACCGACGGTGGGCAGTCATCGAACGATCCATGCAGCCCGATCTTCCTGCCCGTCCACCCTCACGGTCATGTCATTTCTCGGGTGAACCGGCCGTGGCGGATTTCTGATGGAGCGTGCCTCCCTCGCACAGGAAATCTCGAACGAGCCAGGCCACGGACGGTTGTGCCGTGACGGTCCGCCGGAGCCGGCCGAGCATCACCGGCATGGGTCCGAGTGGATTGGTGGGTTGTTCCTGCAACGAACTCCGTCCCGGGCTCGGGTGGGTCCATCCGCGGGGTCGCTACGCGTATCTATCTTCGTCCCACGGCCGCGCGGTGTTCGAGTAGCCCCTGACTTCCCAGTAGCCTGGTTTGTCGCGGTCCAGGAAGCTGATCTCCTTCACCCACTTGGCGCCTTTCCACGCGTAGAGCTTGGGCACGTGCATGCGCACCGGTCCGCCGTGTTCCTTGGGCAGCGGCTTGCCGTTCCAGCGCTGGATGAGCAGGACATCGTCGTCGTCGCAGGCTGCGAGCGGCAGGTTGGTCGAATAATTATCGTAGCTGGTGAAGAAGACGAACTTCGCCTCGGGCCTGGGCCTGGCCACCTGCAGGATGTGTTTGAACAGCACGCCCTTCCAGGCGTTGTCGAAGGTGCTCCAGGTCGTGACGCAATGAAAATCCGTCACGAGCTCGACCTGGGGCTGGGCGAGGAACTGCTCCCAGGTCCAGGTGAAGGGATGCTCGACAAGGCCGCTGACGGTGAGGGTCCATTGATCCAGCGGCAGGTCGGGGTGCACACCGAGGTCCAGCACGGGCCAGTTGTTCACCATGTGCTGACCCGGGGGGAGGCGGTTGTCCCTGGTTCGATGGTCCTGCGCGACGCCGTCCTCGAGGAGGCCCCGCTTGGCCCTGGCCCATGCTTCTTTTTTCGCGATCAGCCGCTCGTTGGGCTCCATTCTTGCTCCACATTCAGTCAAGGGACGGTGTCCGGCACTTTTTGCACTGGCGGAGGGTGCCGGACAGCGTAAACGCTTCTGGAGTGGCACTTTAGCACGGCCCTTTTTCAGCCTGCAAACAGGAGGTCGAAACAGGTGCCCGAGCCTTACGCTTCGCTAGGGGGTTATTCACAGGGAAGGTGTTTGTCCTATAAGTGCTTTCTGTTAAAAACCCACAGTTGTCAGATTTATACAACAAGGACCTGATTTACACACATGTTACAGTCAATAAAATCAAATAGTTATAGAAATAGAGCGCCTTTATAAGCCTGGCATAAGCGTTGCTGTATTAAAGGGTGTACTTTATTGGAGTCTTATGCGTCCGCAGCACACGTTAGCACAAGCGATCAGTTGCAAGGGGGTCGGTCTTCACACAGGCCATGAGGTCACCCTGACGCTCCGTCCCGCGGCGCCGGACACCGGGCTGGTGTTCGTCCGGCACGAGGCCGGCAAGTCGGTGTCGGTGAAAGCCTCGGTCTGCAATCTCATCCCGACGGAACTCTGCACCGCCATCAGCGTGAACGGCACCTCGATCAAGACGATCGAGCATGTTCTCTCGGCGCTGGTCGGCCTGGAAGTGGACAATGCCTACGTGGAAGTGGATGCGCCGGAAGTGCCGGTCATGGACGGCAGTGCCGCGCCCTTCGTGCAGTTGATCAAGGCGGCCGGGATCGTCCCGCAGAACCGCCGGCAGGCATATCTGAAGATTACGAAGCCGATCGAAGTTTCGGATCGTGGCCGGCGCGTGCGGATCGAGCCGGCGTCGGACTCGCAGATCACCTACACGATTCAGTACAACCACCCGCTCATCCAGACGCAGACCTACCGGTTCGACTGGTCGGTGTCGGCGTTCGAGCGGGAAATCGCCGAGGCGCGCACGTTCGGGTTCCTCCAGGAAGTGGAGATGCTCTGGGCCAAGGGCCTGGCGAAGGGCGGCACGCTCGAGAACACGGTCGTGCTCACGGAAGAGGGCGTGATGAACGAATCCGGCCTGCGCTTCCAGGACGAATTCGTCCGGCACAAGGTCCTCGACCTGATCGGCGACATGGCGCTGCTCGGCCTGCCGGTGATCGGGCACCTCATGGCCGATCGTTCCGGCCATGCGCTGCACACCAAGCTGGTCGAAACCATTCTCCGGCAGCCGGATTGCTGGACGCTCGTCCAGGGCGATCAGCCCGCGGGCGGCTCTGCCCAGGTCAAGCCGGTTGCTGTTTCGTTTGCGCATGCTCCGGCGATGGCCGCCTCCCCCGCGTTCTAACGGACGCTGAAAAAGACCTCCAGCTTCGTTCTCGCATCGCTCAACCCCTCAACGTACCGACAAAAAGTACGCCTCGGGCTTTCGCTCGCTGCGGCCTTGCTGGAAGGTCTTTTTGAGCGTCCTGCCGGAAAGGGATAAGAATATCTTGGCCCAGCGTCATGATTTCTTCTATTTCCATCACCCTGTTCCCTCGCGTATTCCCTGTGTTACAGTAATCCTGTTGCGTGGACCCATTCATTTCAAGGAGGCATGGTCATGAACGTTCTCAGATCATTCGCGCTGCTGGCAGGACTGCTGCTCGTCGCCGGCTGCGGGCACGGTTCCTATCATCATGGCAGCGGCCACGGCGGAAGCATGGGCCATGGCTCGGATGGGAGCAAGGACATCATGGCCGCGGTCGAGAAGTCGGTGAAGGACCCCGACAAGGCCAAGCAAGTGCAAGCGGCGCTGAAGGAAATCGTGGATGAAGCCAAGCAGTCCTACAAGCAGAACCGGGAGTTCCACCGGAAGCTCTATGAGCTCAACGACAGCTATACGGCGACTCCGGAGGAGTTCACCAAGATTCTCGACGATCTGAATAACAATCGGATGCGGACCGGCGCAAAGATCCTGTCCGCGCGGTTCAAGATCAAGGACATGCTGACCGCGGAAGAGTGGAAAGCGTTCACGGATAACCTGAAGGCGGTGCGATCCCGGTACATGCACGGCCATGGCGAGGGTGAGGGGAAGGACGACAAGAAGGGCGGCTATTAATTAATCGGCCCGGCTACCTGAG
>JBFGRH010000081.1:0-8283 GCA_041563795.1 Nitrospiraceae bacterium
AAAGAGCTCCCGCAGCAGGTTCGGGATGCGGTAGGCGACGAAGAAGGCGTCGGCCGCGGCCGTCGCTCCGAAGAGCCGCGCGAGCACCATGTCACGGATGAAGCCTAGGATGCGGCTGGCGAAGGTCGCCAGGCCGATCACACCGGCGGATCTGACGACATGGTGATTTTCGTTCGATGGAGGAGGGGACGACTCGGACGGGGGCGTCGGCTCGGGCATCGAGGCGGATTCTAGCTGAAGGAACGAAGGCCGTCCACCTGCTTGGCGCTCCTCCGGCAGCCGTGAAACCGAGGCGTCATTTCGATCGCCGTGCCGCGGGAGCCTGGTTCGTGCGGATGCCCTGGGCGCGAATCTCCAGCGGTTCGGCTTCCTTCTCGCGCTTCATCTGCCGGAGCACCATGGCCTGCTCATCGAGGCCGGCGGCCACGTCCGGATGGGTGGCGCCCTGCGCCTTTTCACGGATGGCCACGATCCTCCCCAGGAGCGGCTCGGCCTTGTCGAACCGGCCCTGCTTGGTATAGAGCTGCGCCAGATTTCGCAGCGTGAAGGCCAGCTCCAGGTGCTCCGGCCCGAAGACCTTCTCCTTGATGGCGACCGCGCGGAGCAGCAACGGTTCCGCATCGGTGAACTGGCCATGCCGCCGGTACAGCACCCCGAGATTGTTGAGGATCGCCGCCACCTCCGCGTGGGTTTCCCCGTGCACGGCCTGGTAGATCGTCAGGGCCCGAAGGTAGGCCGGCTCCGCCTCGGCATCCTTGTTCTGAGCCGCGTAGGCCTGGGCGAGGCCGCTGAGCGCTTGCGCGACGCGCCGGTCCTCCGGCCCGAACTGCTCCGCCTTCGCGACGGCGGCGGCAAAAATCCGTTCGGCGTCCGCATGACGGCCCTCCGCCGAGGCCTGCTGCCCGGCCGCCATCGCCTCCTCCCAGGAGGGCTGCGAACAGCCGGCCGCACCCGCCAGCGCCAGCACGACGAGGATGCTTCCGTACATTCTAGTGGCGTCTCGCATCGGCTTTGCCTACGATGTCGGATGATGTCCGACGATCCGATCCCCGCTCCGCCGCTCACCATCCGGCAGCAACTGATGCATCTGCTCACCGGCGCGAAGCATTCCTCGCGCGACCTGGCCGCGCTGATCGGCGCGCCGGAGCGGCAGATCGAGGAGCACCTGGCCCACGTGGTCCGGTCGCTCGCGCGGGACAAGACGAGGCGGTTCCTGCTCGAGCCGTCATACTGCCACGACTGCGGCTTCGCCTTTCGCGAGCGCACCCGCCTGACCACCCCGAGCCGCTGCCCGGCCTGCCGCAGCGAGGGCATCGCTCCGCCCCGCTTCGGGATCGAGCGGGTCGTTCCCAAACACTGACGGTGAAGTTCGAACGCCTGTGTGCACCCGGCGCGGGCCTACTTCTGCGCCGGGCTCCTGAAGGACAGGAGATACCGCCGCAGGATCACCTGCTCCAGGCGGGACGTGCGGTGGGCCGGCGTGGGGATGCGCAGCAGGAGATTCACGCGCCCCGGCTCGGGAATCTGGACCGACACCCGCGGTTTGACCGACGGCACGTCCATCCAGTGCCGGCCTTCCAGCTCCTTCATATGCCGGGCGGCCTCGTCGAGAAACGGACGGCATTCCTCGTTGGCGATCTCCAGCAGCAGTTTCTCCGCCTTCTGCCAGTCCTCCGTCGCGGCCAGCGGGATCGTCATGACGTGGACGATGTATTCCTTCATGTAGGTTTCGTTGATGAGCGGATGCGCCAGCAGCAGGCTGTTGGGAAACACGATCGCGCGGCCGGAGTACTGCGAGCTGACGTGGCCGGGGCCGATCTCCAGGATCGTCGTGGCCAGGAACGTCTGGTCGATGACGTTGCCGCGCACGCCGTTGATCTCGATCCGGTCGCCGATCGTATAGGCGTTCGCCCCGATACGCAGCGCCGAGCCGCTCAGGCAGAGGATCAGTTCCTTGGTCGCCAGGACGATGGCGACGGCGATGGCCACCAGCGAGACCGCGAAGGCCCTCAGCTCGTTGGCCAGGATAAAAAACAACCCGACGACGAACACAATCGCCAGCATGCTGCGGATCTGAATCGCCAGGCGGCGCCGGTCTTCCAGCGGAACGCCTTCCCGCTCGACGATCGTGCGCAGCAGGACCAGCCGCAGGCTCGCGACGGTGACCAGCAGCGCCAGGACGGCAATCAGATGCGGCGCGCTCTCCCAGATAAACGGCAGCCACTCTTCCAGCAGGGGTGTCGTCACGATTTGTTCCTCTTCGGCTTGTCCTTGTCGTCGTCACCCTCCTCCGGCTCATGCTTCCACCGGATGGTGCACCAGAGGGCGTAGCCCTGCGCCAGCAGGCCGGTGACGATCAGGCCCTGCGCCGTGCCCAGCCAGCCGGAGTCGGGCTGATCCAGACCCTGCATGCCGAGGACGAAGCCCAGCGCGATCGCCACCACCCCGACGGTCCGGGCGATCGTCGCGCTCTGCCTTAACTGTAGCGCACGTTCCGTCATAGGATTCGCTATTCGATGCCCTGCGACCGAAGATAGGCGATCAGGCGCCGGTCCTCACGGGCCGAGCGAACGAACTTCAGGCCGATCCCCTTGGCCCCGATCGAGCGGACCATCCCCGCCACCTCGATGGCCGGCTCCTTCTCATTTACGAATAGTTTCACGTGAAAGATATCATCCACCTTCACCGGCGTCTTCGTCTCGATCAGGCAGCCGCCCAACGAGATATTGGCTAGCGTCCCCTCACCCGTGATCCGGCCGCCCGAAAAAGCCAGGGCCAGGCTGACCGGGACCCGTTCATGCGTCCGGCGTTCCGCCACCGGCGGGTAGCGCCGCCCCATGCGGAAGGCCGGGAATCGGTGGCCACAAACCTGGCAGCGAAACGGCGATACGAAGAGCAGGCGCTTGACCTGTTCCTTCAGGGACAGGCATGGCACCCGGTGCACCGACTCCTTCCCGCATTCCGGACATCGCAGTTTCGCTCGGTCTGCCAAGCCATCGGCCGCCATATGGGGCGCCATTCTACCTAAGTGGCGCGACGAAAGGCGAGCGAGACAGAAATTTGGCCGCTTGTTATAATCCCCGCGGCAGTACTCGGACTGGAGCCGCAGCATGAAACTCAAGGTCGCGACATACAACGTGAATTCGATCCGCAAGCGGATCGACACCGTCCTGGACTGGCTCGAGACGCACCGGCCCGATGTGCTCTGCGTGCAGGAGACGAAGGTGCAGGACGAGGACTTTCCGCTGCTGGCCCTGCAGCCCTCAGGCTACCACATCGCGTTCCGCGGGATGAAGGCCTACAACGGCGTGGCCATCTTCAGCCGCGAGAAGCCGGACTCCGTCGCCTACGGCCTCGACGTCGGCAACGGGGACCCGGATGAGCCGAGACTGATCCGTGCCGTGGTCCGCGGGATTCCGATCGTGAACACCTACATCCCGCAGGGGTTCGAGATCGATTCGCCGAAGTATCAATACAAGTTGCAATGGTACAAGCGGTTAAAAAAGTATTTCGACAAGCACCTCTCGCCAACTGAGCCCGCCCTCTGGTGCGGCGACATGAACGTGGCGCCCGAACCGATCGACGTCCACAGCCCGGAGAAGCACCTGAATCACGTCTGCTTTCACGCCGACGCCCGGAAGGCCTACCAGGACGTTGTGGCCTGGGGATTCGTGGACGTATACCGCAAGCTCTACCCGGACAAGCAGCAGTTCACCTTCTGGGACTACCGCGCGCCCAGCTCGCTGGAGGCCAACAAGGGGTGGCGCATCGACCACATCATGGCGACGGCTCCGCTGGCTCGGCAGGTCGTCGAGGCCGGCGTGGACATCGAGCCGCGCAAGCAGACCAATTCATCCGACCACACATTCCTCTGGGCCGAATTCAAGACGTGACGGGGCGTCGGATGGCGCGATGGTCGGCCCGGGCTACTCCACGAAGCGGCCGCCTTAAGCGAGCAGGCACAGCTGGAGCTGCTCTACACCAACGGCGCGGAGGGCCAGCTGGCCCCGCACGATCGGAGAATTTTCGAGTACTTCAGGGCGCGGGCGAGGAGACACTCCCCTACCCGCGGCTCGTCCTCGCCCGGATTTACGCTCGAGGGATCGGCGTCCCGCCGGACGTCAACAAGGCGCTGGCCCTGCTCAAGCAAAATCCTCTCGAGAATGCCCAGGTCCTTGCGAAAGAACTCTCCTCCACAGCGAAGGGCGCGACCGCTCCACGGCCCACCGTCGATCCGAGAGCACGCTAACAGGCAAAAGCTTACGAACCCATGCTCCATGCCATGCTCCCTGCACACTAACCGCTGAAGCGCGTTGGAGTGCCGGACAGTTTCTGGGTACCGGACTCCCTGCACTTGATGGCTCACTGGAAAATGTCCGACCAAGCAATAAAACCGCCCGTATCTGATCTGATACGCTATGATTATCAAGCAGTTGTGAAGAACCTTCGGGCATGCCCGTTGCCGGTTTGTCCAAGTGGTACAGTTGTCACGGAGGGCGTCATGAGGAAAAGCAGGACAATGGCGTGCCAGTACGCGGCGGCAATATCCTTTGCAGTCATACTCCTGTTGCCTGTCCCTTCCTATGCGGAGTCCTGTCCGGAACATCAATCGCAGCCCGCGGACGATATACAGGTCGTCGAATCTCCTCGTATGCAATCTGATTTCAATCCTACTGCCACGGCCCTGCCGACCTTTGAAGTCTGGGCCAGCCTTACGGCACTGGCCTTGTTGGTCGGATGGCGGCTGTACGTGAGGAGTACCGTGGCTTCATCTTGCTCGAAGATGCTCCTGGTGACTCCCGCACGGTCCGCTGAGCCGTACGCGGGCGCGCCCGCCGAGAAGCTTGCGCTGGAATCACCGCTTGGACGCCGCCGCGGTTCAGCGACACGCTCTCACTTCTGCAAAGTTTCGCGGTTCGGAGATCGGATCCGTCCCCGTTATTCCTCTCGGACCGGTTCGCGCAAAGTTCTCAGTCGAACCTGTTCGATCGCTTTTTCAATCAGGCGGGACGACCGTCTCGGGCGAACGGCATTTCCCTGGCGAGCAGTGCATGGGGCGCTGCCGGCGCTTGATCGGGATTCATCCCCCGGCTTCCGAATGGGCGGCTGAATCCCAATAAAGTATCCTGCTCCCTTCTTGAGCCAGCTGCTTCTTCACTGAGTTAAGGTTCCTGCTCCCCAATCTTCTCTTCTTTATTGTTAAGCGCATATGTCTATGCATATGCGCTATTTCATTTGCTCCTCGCCCATTTTTCGCGTGGCTAAAGAGAAGAATGGCAGGAATCGGGGACGATTCAGGACGAGCAGCTGACGATGATCTCTTTGGCCCAATCCGGCGGGAGCGCGGCGTAGGCTTCCATGTCGGGCTGTTCCGCGAAGGGATCTTTGAGCAGCAGTCGCAGGCGGTCGATCTCGGTATAATCCTTCTGCCGCGCGCGCTCGATGGCCACCTGCGCCAGGTGGTTGCGGAGGACGTACTTGGGATTGACGCGATGCATGCGCGGCCGGCGGTCCTCGTCACGACTGCCTTCGGCCCGCAACCGTTCCGCGTAGCGGGCCGCCCACCGGTCGAATCCGTCGCGATTCACAAAGAAATCCCGCAACGCCTCGTTCTTCTTCGATTCGCCGCTCCGGAAGCCTCCCAGCGCGCGGAAGAAGATCGTGTAGTCCACGCGGCCTGCGGCCATCAGCCCCAGCAGATCCTCCGCCAGGGAGGCGTCCCCGTCATGAGTTTCCTGCAGCCCCAGCTTCCCCCGCATCAGCTCCATATAGTGGGCGTTGCAGGCCGCTTCGTACGCGACGAGGGCCTCCTGCTCCTGCTCCGGCGTGACCAGCGAGGAGAGCGCCTGGCCGAGGCAGCGGAGATTGAAATAGCCGATGTCCGGCTGGTTTCGGAACGAGTACCGGCCATGGTGATCGGAATGGTTGCAGATGAACCCGGGATCATAGGCGTCCAGGAAGCCGTACGGCCCGTAGTCCAGCGTGAGGCCGACGATGGACATGTTGTCGCTGTTCATGACGCCGTGGGCCCAGCCGACCGCCTGCCACTTGGCGATCAAACGGCCGGTGCGGGCTGCCACCTCGTGAAAGAATCGTGGATACTTGTCCGGGGCCCCGGCCAGGTGCGGGTAGAACTGCCCGATCACGTAATCGGCGAGCCGCTGCACATGCTCCGGCTGCCGGCGGGCAAAGAAGGCCTGAAAGGACCCGAACCGCACGTGCGTGGGGGCCATGCGCAGCAGCATCGCGGCGACCTCCGGGCGTTCGCGCAGGACCGCCTCGTCCCCGGCGACGATGCAAAGGGAGCGGGTCGTCGGAATACCCAGCCCGTGCATGGCTTCGCCGCAGAGGTATTCCCGGATCGTGGAGCGCAGGACGGCGCGCCCGTCGCCGTCACGGGAAAACGGCGTCTGTCCCGCTCCCTTCAGCTGCAGATCCCACTTCTCTCCGCGGTCGTTGCGCACTTCGCCCAGCAGGATCGCCCGCCCGTCCCCCAACTGCCCGGCATAGATGCCGAACTGATGCCCCGAATAGAGCATCGCGACCGGCTCCATCCCGGGGACGAGCAACTGCCCGCCGAACACGCCGGCAAACTCCGGCCGCTTGGCCTCGTCGGGATCCAGGTCCAGGAGCGCGGCCGCGTCCGGGTTGAAGCTCACGAGGTGGGGGTTCGGAAGCGGCGTCGGCTCGACCCGGGCGTAGAACGACTCCGGCAACCGCGCGTAGGTGTTCTCGAACTGCAGTTCCTCCAGTTTGCGCAGGCTCGCCATGCGGCATGATCGCACGGGACCCCGCGCCGTTCAACTGCCGCCGGATTTCTGCGGGCCGCGCGTTGAGACAATGCAGGGCACTTATGCTATAGTTTCCCCCGTTGGTGACCGGCCTATAAAGGGGGGCGCGTTTGCGACTTCTTGAACGGATCCTCGGCACCATCCTGCTGGCGTTCCGCCTCGACTCGGTCAAGCAACGCATCCTGGCCCTCGCCGTGCTGGCCACGCTCATCCCGACGGCCACGACGGGCTGGATGCTCTACAGCCAGAACAAGACCGCCCTGACCGAAAAAATCCACGAAGAGCTCCGCAGCGCCTCCATCAGCGTGGCGCGCGAATTTGACCTCTGGCTCAAGGAGCGCATCTACGAATTGCGGGTGTTCTCCGGCTCCTACGAGCTGACTGAAAACGTCGAAAAGGCGACCCGGGGGGGCGCCGCGCGCGCGCAGGTCGTCCGCCGCGCCCAGGACTACCTCAAATCGGTCCAGGGCAAGTTTTCCGATTACGAAGACCTGTTCGTCGTCGATACGAGCGGCGCCGTGGTCGTGGCCAGCGCCAAGCAGATGCCGCGAGTCTCGCTCCCGCCGGACTGGCAAAAGCAGGCCCGGCTCGACCAGCCGATTCTGACCGGCGCGCATTGGGACAAAGACCGCGGCCGGACCGTCATGACCGTGGCCGTCCCCCTGAAAAACACGAGCGGCCGGCTCCTGGGCCTCCTGGCCACGACGATCAATTTCGGCTCGATGGAAGCCGTGCTGCGCCAATGGTCCCAGGAACAGACGCGCCACCTCTTCATCGTGAAGCCCGACGGGACCCGCGTGCTCAGCTCCCTGCCCTCGGCGCAACCGACGCTCCAAACCAAGCTACCGGAGGATGCCACGCGGAGACTCTTTGCGGGCGAAACCGGGGAGCTGGAACGGATGCATTACGACAACCTCGAGGTCCTGGCCGTGATGCAACCGGTGGCCCGTATGGGCTGGGGTGTCGTGGCGGAAAAGAATTATGAAGACGCCTATCGTGCCCTGATGGAGATTCGCGACGTGACCCTGGCGTCCACGGCCTGGCTGCTGTTGGGCGTCGGAGTGTTCGCCTATCTCCTGTCGCTGACGATCATCGGTCCCCTCAACCGCCTGACGGACGGGGCGGCCAGGGTGGCGGGCGGCGACCTGTCGGTGGCCATCTCGACCGATCCGCCGAAGGAGATCGGGCGACTGGCGACGATCTTCAACACGATGGTCGCCTACCTGCGGGAAGCGCAGGGGGAGCTGACGTCCGTGAACCTCGCGCTCAACGAGCGCAACGTGGCCCTGGAAACGCTCTCCTCGACGGATCCCCTGACGGGCCTCCACAATCGCCGCCGCATGCGGGAGACCTTGAACGCCGAGGTCGCGCGGCACGCGCGGCACGGGCGGCCCTTCTCCATCATGATGGTCGACGTGGACTTCTTCAAGAAATACAACGATACCTACGGCCATCCCGAGGGGGACGGATTGTTGAAGAAAGTCGGGGAGAT
>JBFGRH010000082.1:0-8230 GCA_041563795.1 Nitrospiraceae bacterium
AAAACGTACGTCTCAGTCGCCGGACTCCCTGCGGCCTCGCTGAACGGCCTTTTTGACCATCCTCCAGGGATTACTGCGGCTGAAATCCTCCACGCTTAGTGGGTCGATCCCCGCTTGACCTTCGAGGCCACGTCGGCAACCCGCTTGCCCAAGTCCCTGGCGGAAGCCAGCTCCTTGTCGTCGATGCCGGGGCTGTCTCCCTCGGTCGTCGCAGAGGCCCCGAACGCGCCACCCCCGCTGACCACGATCATCTGGTTGCCGAGCATGGCAGCCAGGATCGTCAGCATCGTGACTTCCTTGCCGCTCGACACCTGCCCGCCGGTGGTGAAGGCCGCGCCGACCTTGTTGCGCATCTTGAATTCCGGGAAGACGCCGAATTTCAACTGCCAGTCGTCGAAGAATTTCTTGACGTCCCCGGACATGTTGGACCAGTAGACGGGCGACCCGACGACGATTGCATCCGCTAAGAACAAGTCATCGGCCACGACATCGCCCACCCGCTTCATCACCACTCTGGTTCCCGGCAGGCTCCGGGCTCCCTCGGCAACCCCCTGGGCCATTTTTTCCGTGTGGCCCGTCGCCGAATGATAGGCCACGAGCACCGTGACGGACGCCGGCGGGTCGGCGGCCACGGCGGCCGAGGCGGCCCATCCGGAGAACAGCAGCCCGAGAAGCAATGCCTGGCGCATGGGTCTACCTCCTGGCGCGTGACGAGCCGGTGCACACGACTTGAACTGGGTTAGGGAGATCGAACGACAGCGGAAACTGAGCGGGAACTGCGCGGAGAAGCCTAGCGTCTGATCGTTTCCTCATCCACATGCTCTTCCACCGACACCTCGGTCAGGGTGCCCCGGTAATCACACTTGTGGCAGCGGATGCGGAATTCCTCGATCCACTTCTCCTGGACGTAGGACTGACGGCACTTGGGGCACACGAACACGCCCTTCTTGTACAACACCTTGCGCTTTTCCTTCATACCATCCCTCGTGTGATGTCGTGATGCCGGTTCAACAAATTCAGAATCGCACAGGACGCGGGCCTATTGCAAGTCGGTCCGGTCACTCTCCTCGTCCGGGGCGGACTTCGCCTTGCGCTTCAATTCCTCCTCCACGAGGACGCGGCGCAGGACCTTGCCGACGATCGTTTTTGGCAGCTCGGCACGAAACTCCACGCGCTTCGGGACCTTGAACTTGGCCAGTTCCTTCCGGCAATACTCGAGAATCTCGCTGGTGGACGCCTGCTGGCCTTCTTTGAGCACGACGTAGGCCTTGATGAATTCGCCGCGCAGCTCTTGCGGGATGCCGGCTACCACGGCATCCTTCACTTTCGGATGCCGGAACAGGACCTCCTCCACTTCGCGCGGATAGACGTTCTCCCCGCCCGACTTGATCATGTCCTTCTTGCGGTCCTCGATGTAAAAGTACCCGTCCGCGTCGCGCCGGGCCATGTCCCCGGTGTAGAGCCAGCCCTCCCGCAGCGCCTGCCTCGTCTCTTCGTCCCGGTGCCAGTACCCGCGCATCACCTGCGGCCCGCGGATCACCAGTTCGCCGATCTCCCCGTCCGGCAGTTCGCGCCGGCCGGTCTCCACGTCCACGATGCGCGCATCCGTGTCCGGAAACGGCAGCCCGATGCTGCGCCGACGCCGGTCGCCCGCGGCCTGCATGATCGGATTGGCATGGGTCACGGGGCTGGCCTCTGTGAGTCCGTAGCCCTCGACCAGCTTGGCTCCCGTCAGCGCTTCGAACTTCTCCTGGATCGGCAGGGGGAGTGCCCCCGCCCCGCTGATGCACACGCGGATCGAACGCAGGTTGTACCGATCCAGTTGCTGGTGGTTATTGATCGCGGCATACATGGCGGGAATGCCCGGGAAGATCTCCACCTTCTCCCGGACGATGGCCTCGAGCACCTCGCCGACCTGGAATCGCGGGAGCAGCACCAGAGCCGAACCGTTGCACAGCGAGAGGTTCTGGCACACGCTCATGCCGTAAACATGGAAGAAGGGGAGGACGCCCAGGAAGACCGACTCCCCTTCCCGGATGGAGGGAACCCAGCTCCGGATCTGCCAGGTATTCGCCACGAGATTGCGGTGGGTGAGCACCACTCCCTTCGGGATCCCGGTCGTCCCTCCCGTGTATTGAAACAAGGCGGTGTCGTCCGGGGAGACTGAAACGGCCGGCGCCTCGGCCGGCGCCCGCAGCAGGGACCGAAACGGCAGCAAGCCGGGCTGGGCAGGGATCCGAATCGACGATCCCTCGCGCCAAGCCTTGACGGGGTAGAGCAGGCGCTTGAGCCAGGGCAGATAGTCCTCGACCCCCGTCAGGATCACGCGCTTCAGGACGCCCTGCTGAAGCAAGGGCTCGGCGCGAGAAAAAAACCGATCCAACACCACGAGGGTGTCGCAGCCGGCATCGGTGACCTGGTGCCGGATTTCCGGCTCGACATACAGGGGGTTGATCATCGTCACCGTGGCGCCGGCCCTGAGGCTGCCGTAGAAGGCGATGACGGTCTGCGGCAGATTCGGCAGCATGATGCCGACCACGCTGCCCTTGCCGACTCCCATCCGCAGCAGGGCCTGCGCGAACCGGTTGACCAGGTCGTCCAGCTCGCGGTAGCGGATGACACGGCCGTAAAACAACAGCGCGGGACGGTCAGCGAACCGGGACACCGAGCGAGCCAGGAGGTGCGGCAGAGGGTCTTCGGGATATGAGAGGTTCGGTGGGACGCCGGAGTCGTACTGCGTGGTCCAGGGGCGGTCCATCATCGCATCCTCCTGCCGGTGCCCGGACCGCCTTGACAGGCCCTCCACACCCCACTAGGATCGCCGCCATGCACAAGAAATATGCAGCGCATCATCGACCCTGCCGGTGGAGGAGCCTTGCCCTTGTCATTGCCCTGTGCGGGCTGTGCCTGCTCCTGGAGGCGTCCGGAGCGCCGGGCCAACAACCGGCCCAGCAGCCGGCCAGGGACGGACTGATCGCCGTGACCATGCCGGGGGGAACCGTCATCATGGCTGAACTGGCAACGACCGCGGAGGAACGGGCGCGCGGGCTGATGTTCCGTCCGACGCTGGAGCAGAACCGGGGCATGCTGTTCACCTTCGCCGAGCCGCAGCAGTGGAGCTTCTGGATGAAGAACACCCGCATCCCCCTCGATATCATCTGGATGGACGGACGCAAGAAGATTGTCCACATCGCACGCCGTGTGCCCACCTGCAGCCGGACGGACGACGGCTGCCCGCAGTACCAGCCGAACGAGAACGCCCTCTATGTCCTGGAACTTGCGGCGGGATCGGCGGACGCGTTCAAGCTCGAACGCGGGGCGCTGCTTCGATTCACGCTTCCCTTCGACCCCCGCGGCCCGCGACCATCCCGCAAGCCGTAGCAACAACATCGCCCATTCACGATCCGATCCCCAGGACGTTCAAAATGACCGCCCAGCAAGGCCGCAGCGAGCGAAAGGCCGAGACGTACTTTTTGCCTGTACGTCGCAGGCTTTGAGCGATGCGAGAACGCAGCTGGAGGTCATTTTCAACGTCCTGCTAGTCGCGCCACGAGCGGACCCGTCTCGCCGTAATCACGCCCTCGACCCGCTCGATTGCCTTCAGCACCCGGTCCAGATGTGCCGTGTCCTGCACCGAGACCACGAAATCGAGGATGGCCTTCTGGTCTTCGCTGGTGGCGATCTCGGCGCGCGTGATGTTGGCCGCGGCGCCGGAAATGGAGGAGGACACATTGGCCAGCACGCCGGGCTTGTCCACCGCAACGACGGACACCTTGACCGAATGCGTGCTTGGCGCGCTGGAATCCCATTCCACGTCGACCAGACGTTCCTGGTCGTAGTCCAGGGCATCGAGATTGGGACAGCCGACCGCGTGAATGGTCAGTCCGCGCCCCCTCGTGATATAGCCCATGATCCGGTCGCCGGGGACCGGATTGCAGCACCGGGACAATTGCATCAACAGATCGCGCCCGCCCTTGACCTTGACGCCCCTCTCCTCGTCCTTCCCGGCCGGCGGACGCTCCGGGGCCGGCGCGCCGGCAGGCGCGGCTTCCGTGGGCACAGGCTCGAGCAGCCAGCTGGCCACCTTCGACGCGGCCACGTGGCCGAAGCCGACGGCGGCCGCCAGGTCATCGAGACTGTCATGCCCGGCCTTCCGGGCGGCCTCCAGCAGGCGGTCGGACTTCATCATCTGGGCCGGAGCCAGGTCCTGCCGCTTGAACTCGCGTTCCAGCAGGCGCCGGCCGACGTCCACGCTCCGTTTCTGCTGTTCCAGCTTCAGCCAGTGCTTGATCTTGGTCTTGGCGCGGGAGGTCCGGACGAATTTCAGCCAATCCTTGTGCGGCACCTGGGTGGAGGACGTCAGAATCTCCACCGTATCCCCGCTCTTGAGCTGGTGCTTCAAGGGCACGATCTTCCCGTTCACCTTGGCCCCGACGCAGCGGTCCCCGATCTCGGTATGGATCGCGTAGGCGAAATCCACCGGGGTCGAGCCCAACGGCATTTCCTTGACCATGCCCTTCGGCGTGAAGACATAGACGACGTCGTGAAACAGGTCCAGCTTGACGGAATCCATGAACTGGCGGTTGTCGGCCAGGTCCTGGTTCCATTCGACGAACTGGCGCAGCCAGCTGAAGGTCTTGCCGGACTGGTCGTCGACCGCCCCCTGTTCCTTGTATTTCCAGTGCGCGGCGATGCCGTACTCGGCGATCCGGTGCATCTCCTCCGTCCTGATCTGGAACTCCACGCGCTCGCCCTTGGGGCCGACGACCGTCGTATGGAGCGATTGGTAGAGATTCGACTTGGGGATCGCGATATAGTCCTTGAACCGCCCCGGCACCGGCCGCCAGAGGGCGTGGATCAGCCCCAGGGCCCCGTAGCAGTTCATCTTCGTATCGGTGATGATGCGGACGGCCGTCAGGTCGTAGACTTCGTCGAACGCCACCGCCTGCCGCTCCATTTTCTGGTAGATCCCGTACAGGTGCTTGGGGCGTCCCTGCACCTCCCCCTTGACTCCCGCCTCGGCCAGCGTCCCCTTCACCAATCGCACGACGTCCTCGATATACTGCTGCCGCTCCTCGTCCCGCTTGGCCACGCGCATCTTCAGCTCGGCGTAGACGTCCGGCTTCAGCGTTCTGAGGCACAGGTCCTCCAGCTCGTTCTTCATCCAGCCGATGCCGAGCCGGTTCGCGAGCGGCGCGTAAATCTCGACCGTCTCCTGGGCAATCTGCCTCCGCCTGGCTTCCGCCAGGTGATCCAGCGTCCGCATGTTATGGAGCCGGTCGGCCAGCTTGATGAGGACGACCCGGATGTCGTCCGCCATCGAGAGCACCATCTTCCTGAAATTCTCGGCCTGCTTTTCCTCATAGTTGCGGAACTGGATCTTGCCGATCTTGGTCACGCCGTCGACCAGGTGGACGACGTCCTTGCCGAACTCCTTCTCCAGCTGGTCCGGGGTCGCCAGGGTGTCTTCGAGCGTGTCGTGCAGGAGCCCCGCCGCCACGGCGGTCACATCCGACCGCAACGTGGTCAGCACGCCGGCCACCGCCAGGGGATGCTGCAGGTAGGGCTCGCCGGACCGCCTCGTCTGGCCCGCATGGGCCTTCTCGGAGAAGGCATAGGCCCGGCGCACCAACTCCACATCCGCGTTCGGGTTGTAGCTTTGGACCCGGCTGATCAGTTGGTCGAGATCTGTGATCGTTTCGCTCGGCATAGCGATGCACCGCACCGGCACCCGTCGGTTGGACTCCTGCCCTCTCCGGTTGCCTGCCCAACGGCATGGAACTCCAGGCATGCGACCGGACGCACGAAAATCACAACTGGCTGAATATAAAGAAGATACTAGACGCTCAAAAAATGTTTGTCAAACGCGGCTTGGCCGGTGGAAAGGCCCCACGTCCGGGGCACGGGAAGAAGGAGGGCGCGGCGAGAGAGGGAAGCGTGGCTATTGCCCGCCCTTTTGCACGTAGTTTTTCACGAACTCTTCGGCGTTTTCCTCAAGGACGTTGTCGATCTCGTCCACCAGCTTGTCGATTTCCTCTTTGAGCTTCTTGCCGGATTCGACAACCTTGGGGTTGGGCTTGACGTCTTCCTTGGATTGAGGCTCTTTTTTCGCCTCGGACTTTCGCTCCTGCTTTTCCATCGGAGCACCTCCACACCGAACTTCGTTTGAGCCGCTCGCGTGTGATCGTTTTCTCGATACCAATGCGAGCGAAGAAACCCTCCGGTGATTTCTTTCTCGATAGCAAAGTCAGGATACCCCTGCCCTCCCGATTCAGTCAAGCGAACCGGCGTTGCCCCGCAACACCGTGGGGACTACACGAGCAACGACACAATGAGCAGGGCCACGATATTGATCACCTTGATCATGGGATTGATCGCCGGGCCGGCCGTGTCCTTGTAGGGATCGCCGACCGTGTCGCCGGTCACCGCCGCCTTGTGGGTGTCGCTTCCCTTCTTGCCCTGCTCTTCGATGTATTTCTTGGCATTGTCCCAGGCGCCCCCGCCGCTCGTCATGGAGATCGCGACGAAGAGGCCGGTCACGATGCTGCCCACCAGCACGCCTCCAAGCGCCTGCGGTCCCAGAATGACGCCGACCAGGATCGGGGCGACGACGGGAATCAAGCCGGGGATCATCATTTTCTTGATCGCCGCCTGCGTGACGATATCCACGCAGGTGCCGTACTCGGGTTTCCCGGTGCCCTCCATGATGCCCTTGATGGTCCTGAACTGCCGGCGCACCTCTTCGACCACGAGGCCGGCCGCCTGCCCCACGGCTTTCATGCAGAGCGCCCCGAAGATAAACGGCAGCATGCCGCCCAGGAACAGTCCGACCAGAACGGACGGATTGGAGAGGTCGAAGGTGCTCGCCCCGCTGCCCTTCGCGACTTCGCGCGCGTATTCCGCGAACAGGACGACGGCCGCCAGTCCTGCCGACCCGATGGCATAGCCCTTGGTCACGGCCTTGGTGGTGTTGCCGACCGCGTCCAGGGGATCGGTGATGTTCCGCACTTCCTTGCCGAGGTGGGACATCTCGGCAATGCCGCCCGCATTGTCGGTGATCGGTCCGAAGGCGTCGATGGCCACCACAATCCCGGCCATCGAGAGCATCGAGACGGCCGCCACGGCGACTCCGTACAACCCTCCGCCGGTTGCACCGCCGCAAATCCAGTAACTGCCGAGAATCGCCGCTCCGATGACGACGACAGGCCAGGCCGTGGCCTGCATCCCCACCGCAAGTCCCGCGATGATGTTCGTCGCATGGCCGGTCTCGCTCGCCTTTGCGATTTCCTGGACCGGCGCATAGCTCTTGGACGTGTAGTAGTCGGTGATGAACACCAGCGCGAGCGTCACCGCCAATCCCACCAACGCGGCGATATAATAGCTCGTCCCGCTGACGCCGCCCACGCCCTCCATGATCCGGGTCGTGACGGGGAAGAAGGCGACCCCCGCAATCCCGCCGGCCACGAAAAGGCCCTTGTAGAGCGCGGGCATGATCCCGCCGCCCGCCCCGACTTTCACGAACCAGATCCCGATAATGGTCGCAAAAATGGTCACGCCGCCGAGCGCGAGCGGATAGAGAATCGGCGCGCTCTGCCCGTTGAACAGGGTGAAGGCCAGCACCATGGCCGCGACAGTGGTGACCGCGTAGGTCTCGAAGAGGTCCGCGGCCATGCCGGCGCAGTCGCCGACATTATCGCCCACGTTGTCGGCGATGACGGCCGGGTTGCGCGGATCGTCCTCGGGAATCCCCGCCTCCACCTTGCCGACCAGGTCGGCGCCGACATCGGCCGCCTTGGTGTAGATTCCGCCGCCGACCCGCGCAAAGACCGAGATCAGACTGCCCCCGAACCCCAGGCTCAGCAACGCGTGGATGGCCTTTTCCTGCCCCGCGAACTGCGACGCCAGCGTGTAGAAGCCCGTGATGGCCAGCAAGCCCAGGCCGATCAAGAGCAGCCCGGTCACCGCCCCGCCGCGAAAGGCCACGGTCAGGGCCGCGTTCATGCCCTCGTGGGCCGCCTGCGCAGTGCGGACGTTCGCGCGTACCGCGATGATCATGCCGACATAGCCGGCAAGCGCCGAGGCCCCCGCGCCGACGAGGAAGCCGACCGCCGTCAGCATGCCGAACTTGTCGGAGGCCATCCCGCCCGCCCACAGGATGACGAACAGCACCGCCGCCACGACGCCGACCGTCTTGTACTGGCGGTTCATGTAAGCGCCGGCGCCCTCCTGA
>JBFGRH010000083.1:0-8135 GCA_041563795.1 Nitrospiraceae bacterium
GACACCGTTGGGTTGAAACAACTGCGCTGCGGTGGCCGATCCGCCGTCGCCATTGTAGCCTGCCGAACCAGTGCCAGCCACCGTGGTGATAACGCCGGTCGCCATGTCGACTTTACGCACCCGGTTATTGCTTTGATCGGCGATGTAGAGGTTGCCATGCGTGTCCGCCACGAGGGCCGCCGGTTCGTTCAAGGCCGCGCTGACCGCCGGCCCCCCGTCGCCCGACCACCGGTGCTGGCCGGTCCCGGCAACCGTCGAGATCGTGCCGGTGGCCGCATCCACCTTGCGGACACGATGATTCATCGTGTCCGCAATATAGAGGTGGCCCTGACGATCCACCGCCACCGCGCCGGGAAAATTCAATGTCGCCTGCGTGGCCGGCCCCCCGTCCCCGCTGAACCGGCCGGCCTTGGCCGCACCCACGACGTAACGGACCGTCCCGCTCAAATCGGACTGTTGGGCGAATTTCTCCGCCTTGCCGGAGGGCGGATCGGCGAAGGGATCCTCGTTTTCGACCGGCACCCGCGCATCGGCCGGCCCGACGGCCGCCTGGCCCTTCTCCGGCCGCCCGGCCACCGTCGTGATCAGGCCGCTCGCAAGATCCAGCTTGCGGATCACATGGTTTTCAGCATCCGCGATATACAGGAGGCTGTCCCCGAACAAGGCCAGGCATTTGGGTTCGTTCAGGCAGGCCTCGACGGCCGACCCGTTGTCGCCGGCATGGCCTGGTTCGCCGGTACCGGCGATGGTCGTGATGACACCTGGTTTCGAGACTACGAACATGGCACTCCTAGTTGGGGATTTCGTGATTTGGAGATTTGGTGAAGTATCGGCCGTGCATCCAAATATCTGCCGATCACCAGATCACCAAATCCTACTTCGCCAGATTTTTCACGATCGCCGCGCCCATTTCTTTGGTGCCGACCAGCGTCATGCCAGGCGTGTGAATTTCCCTGGTCCGGAAACCCTGTTCGAGCGTCGTCACGATCGCCCGGTCGATCGCCGCCGCCTCCTTGTCCAGCTTAAAGGCATAGGAGAGCATCATCGCCGCCGACGCGATGGTGGCGATCGGGTTGGCGATGTTCTGTCCGGCGATGTCGGGCGCGCTGCCGTGGATCGGCTCGTACATGCCGGTCTTGGCGCCGACGCTGGCGGACGGCAGCATGCCGATCGACCCGGTCAGCATGGCGGCCTCGTCGCTCAGAATGTCGCCAAACATGTTGGTGGTCACGATCACGTCGAACTGTTTGGGGTTGCGGACCAGCTGCATCGCGCAATTGTCCACGTACATGTGAGTCAGCTCGACATCCTGATACTGTTGATGGACATCGATGACCACGCGGCGCCACAGCTCGGAGGACTCCAGCACGTTGGCCTTGTCCACGGACATGACCTTCTTCCGCCGCCTCCGAGCCGCCTCGAATGCCACGACGGCGATGCGCTTGATCTCCTTCGTCGTGTAGACCTCGGTATTGACCCCCTTTTCACCGCCCGGAATCTTCTTGATCCCCTTCGGCTTGCCGAAGTAGATGCCGCCCGTCAACTCGCGCACCACCAGAATGTCGATGCCCTCGACGACCTCCCGTTTGAGCGTGGAGGCATCGGCCAGCATGGCATAGAGCTTGGCCGGACGCAGGTTCGCATAGAGACCCAGTTGTTCCCGCAAGCCGAGCAGCGCCCGTTCAGGCCTGATCGCATACTCCAGCCCCTCCCACTTGGGCCCGCCGACGGCGCCCAGCAGCACGGCATCGCTTTTCCTGGCCAGGGCCAGCGTCTTCGGCGGCAGCGGCACCCCGGTCTTGTCGATGGCCTGGCCTCCCACCGGCGCCTCGATGAATTCAAACGCGTGCCCGAATTGCCGTGCCACGGCATTCAGCACCATGACTGCTTCCGGCACGATTTCCTGCCCGACTCCGTCGCCCGCCAGCACCGCAATCGTCGCTTTCATCGCCGTTCCGTTCCTTCCTTCAATAACGACAACCTTGCCGTCCCCCCGTATCTGCGCCTAAACTCTGTCTCACCATGGCCGTCCTTGCCGACATCGTGCTCGTGGCCCATGCCCTCGTCGTCCTGTTCAACGTCGGCGGGCTGGCTGCCATCTGGATAGGGGCGGCCCTTAACTGGCGCTGGATCAGGAAGTTCTGGTTCCGCGCCATTCACCTCGGTCTCATGGGCTTTATCGCCGCAGAAAGCCTACTCGGGATGGTGTGCCCCTTGACGGTGCTGGAAGATGCCCTGCGGCGGACGGGCCCGCCTCAATCAGGCTTCATCCAGCGCTGGGTGAGCGGCCTCCTCTACTATGACTTGCCCGCCTCCGTCTTCACGACCGCCTACGTGCTCTTTGCCCTCGTCGTGCTGGCCACATTCTTCGTCATCAAGCCGGACCCACGAACTGCCCCGCCTAAACCACCGCCCTGACACGCGTTCCTATAGGATCTGTTCGCATCCCGGCGTCCAGGCCGGATCGACAATGCAGAGAAATTCCAGCGCGCCGCTCCCCGTATTCTCCACCCACTGCTCGGCGCCGGGCGGGACCGCCACCACCGTCCCCTTCTTCACCGGGGACGATTCCTGCGCCACGTGCATCCTCCCCTCGCCGGCGAGAAAGTAATAGACCTCCGAGACGGTCAGGATATGGCGTGTGGAGGCGGCTCCCTCGTCCAGCCGGCCCTGCGCCAGGCTGTACCGCGCGTCCACGGAGCCGGGTACCGGACGCAGCAACTCCCGGAGCATCGTGTGGTCACCGGCGACAAACTCCGGGCAGTCGTCGAACTGGCGGATCACCATCGGCGCATCGGTCTGTTATACCAGCCCGATTCTCTGGTTGGGGTCCTGGTTCTTCGACGCCCAATGCGCCAGTTTGTTGAGCGCGTTCAGGTAGGCCTTCGCGGAGGCCACGATGATATCGGTGTCGGCCCCGTTGCCGCTCGTCGTCTTGCCGGCCTCCTCGACGCGCACCCTGACTTCGCCCTGGGCGTCGGTGCCACCCGTGATGGCCTTGACGATATACTGCAGCAGGCGGCTCTTGGTGCCCGTCATGCCGGCGATCGTGCGATAGGCGGCGTCCACCGGCCCGTCCCCCGTCCCCGTCTGCTTCATGGCCTTCCCGTCGATCTCCAATTCCACCGTGGCGGTCGGCACCTGGCCGGTCCCGCTCTGCACGAACAGCGCCTTCAGCACGTAGCGCTCGGGGATCCGGCGGATCTGCTCGGAGAGGATCGCTTCGAGATCCTCTTCGAAGATTTCCTTTTTCTGGTCCGCCAGCCGTTTGAAGCGGTCGAAGGCCTGGTTGACTTCCTCATCCGTGAGCCTGTAGCCGAGCTCCTCCAGCCGCTGACGGAAGGCATGGCGGCCCGAGAGCTTGCCCATCACCAGCTGCATCTGGCCGAGGCCGATGGACTCCGGCCGCATGATTTCGTAGGTGCTTTTCTCCTTCAGCAGACCGTCCTGGTGGATGCCCGACGTATGCGCGAACGCATTCGCGCCCACGATGGCCTTGTTCGGCTGCACGACCATGCCGGTGATCTTGCTCACGAGCCGGCTCGTCTTGGCAATCTCCTCGGTCCTGACTTGCGTATCGGCCTTGTAGAAATCCTTGCGGGTCCGGAGCCCCATGACGATCTCCTCCATCGAGGCGTTCCCCGCCCGCTCGCCGATGCCGTTGACCGTGCACTCCACCTGTCCGGCCCCCGCCTCGATCGCCGCCAGCGAATTGGCGACGGCCACGCCGAGGTCGTTGTGGCAGTGGACCGAAATCACGGCCTTCCTGCTGTTCTTGACCTTTTTCCGGATCGTGGCGATCAACCCCCCGAACTCATGGGGCGTCGCATAGCCGACCGTATCCGGAATGTTGACCGTCCCGGCGCCCGCCGCGATGACCGCCTCGATCACCTCGCAGAGATACGTCACGTCCGAGCGGCTCGCGTCCATCGGAGAAAATTCCACGTCGCTCACGTAACCGCGCGCCCGCTCGACCATCTCCACCGCCCGTGTGAGCGCCTCCTTGCGCGTCATGCGGAACTGGTGCTTCAAATGGATGTCCGACGTGGACAGGAACGTGTGAATCCGCACCTTGGGCGCGCCCTTCAGCGCCTCCCAGGCCCGGTCGATGTCCTCGGGACGCGCCCGCGCCAGGCTGCAGATCGTCGGCCCCTCGACCTGCTGCGCGATCTGCCGCACCGCCTCGAAATCACCCTGGGAGCTGTAGGCGAACCCCGCCTCGATGATATCGACGCCCAGGCGGGCCAGTTGGTGGGCGATCATGACCTTCTCCTCCAGGTTCATACTCGCCCCCGGCGACTGTTCCCCGTCCCGCAAGGTCGTATCAAAGATGCGGATCATGCGCGTCGTCATGGCTCACCTCTCTTCTCAGGTTGGCCCACAGTGGGCTGCAAACACAAAACGCCTTCTCCCGTTGGCTCTGCGGCCAGGGACGAAGGCGTTTGCGCGCTCCGTGGTACCACCCTGATTCAGCGCCGGACCCCTCTCCTGAAGTCCAGTCACCCTTCGTTCGACCCGTCTCGTGGGCCGCCCGGGATCCATTACTCTCGGTTCACGGATCCGGCTCCGAGGCCAGTTCGGCGGACGATTGGCTGGCTTGCACCGACCGCCAGCTCTCTCTGTTCCAATCGGACCCGCCTACTCTTCCTCGTCCTCGCCTCTCGCTCTTCCTATTCCTTGGTCTCCAGCACCGGCTGCGGCTCCGCCGGGCGCTTCCCGAACGGCTTGAGCAGCAGCAGGATCAGTCTCTCAATCGGCCCGGACACAGCATAACACGCAAACAGCACGAAGAGCATCACCTGCGGCCAGGCAATCACCAGCATGATGACGAGGATCGCCAGGACCAGGTTGTCAAAATGCGCCCGACCGCTGAACTTCAGGTCTTTGAAGCTCCGGTACTTGATCGTGCTCACCATCAGGAACGCCAGCGCCATCGTCACTACGAGTACAAAGACGGGGCTTCCGGCCATGCCCAACGCAACCTCGCGATCGAAGATCACCAGCGTGGCCACCACGCTCGCCGCCGCCGGGATCGGCAGGCCGGTGAAATACTTGCTCTCGCTGGTGGCGGTCATGACGTTGAACCGGGCCAGGCGCAGCGCGCCGCAGGCCACGAAGGCGAACATGACGGCGGGCCCGAGCATGTCGTAGACGCTCAAGGCCCAGCCGAAGATCAGCAGGCCCGGCGCCACGCCGAAGGCGACCAGGTCGGCCAGCGAATCGTACTCGACGCCGAACTGGCTCGTGCTGTTCGTCCAGCGCGCCGACTTGCCGTCGAGCATGTCGAAGATCAGGGCGACGAGGATCGCGACGGCCGCCGCGAGGTAGTGCCCCTTGTACACGGCGAGGATCGCGAACAGCCCGCTGAACAGGTTACCGGTGGTCAGCAGATTGGGGATCAGGTAGACGGCCCGGCGCCGCCGCGGTTCCTTCATGAACGTTCCACGCATGTCAGTTCTCCCAGCAGGGTTTCCCCGCCCTTCACGTGATCGCCGACCTTGACCGCCAACTTGGTGTCCACCGGCAGAAACACGTCCATCCGCGACCCGAACCGGATCAGCCCGAACCGCTCGCCGCAAGCCACCCGCTCACCCGGCGCCACCCAGCAGACAATCCGGCGCGCGATCAGGCCGGCGATCTGCACGCAGAGCACCTGCGCCCCCTGCGCCGCGCGGATCAGCAGCGCGTTCTGCTCGTTCTGCAGCGTCGCCTCCGGCCGGCTGGCCACCAGGAACCGTCCCGGCTGGTACGCCACCTGCTCCACCGTCCCCTCGCAGGGGATCCGGTTCACGTGCACGTCGAAAATATTCAGGAAGATGCTGATCCGCACGCGCCGGTCTTTCAGAAAGCGCGGCTCAGGTTCCTCGCAAATCTCGACGATCTTGCCGTCTCCCGGCGCCACCACCGCCCGGTCGGACGTGGGCGCCGACCGCTTGGGGTTCCGGAAAAACCAGGCGATGAACAGGGCCACCGCGCCGAAGGCGGCGGCGATGCCCGGCCACCCCAACACCCCTGCCGCCACGGCCGGCACGCCGGCGGCGGCCACGAACGGAAGCCCTTCCCTGACGATCGGTATGCCGACAGCGCGATCAGACATGAAATTAGTTCTCAGTTGTCAGTAATCAGTTTTCAGTGGACCCAGTCCGAGACTGTTAACTGAAAACTGCCGACTGTGAACGTCTTCTCAATTCTTCGCCTTGTCAACCAACTTGCCGCTCTTCAGCCAGGGCATCATCGCCCGCAACTTGGCACCGACGTCCTCGATCGGATGGGCCTCGCCCTTCTTGAGCAGCGCGTTGTACACGGGGCGGTTCGCCTGGTTTTCCAGCACCCATTCCTTGGCGAACTGGCCGCTCTGGATCTCCTTCAGGATGCGCTTCATCTCCTGCTTGGTCTTCTCCGTGACGATCCGCGGACCGCGCGTGACGTCGCCGTACTTCGCGGTCGTGCTGATCGAATACCGCATGTTGGCGATGCCGCCCTCGTAGATCAGGTCCACGATCAGCTTCACCTCGTGCAGGCACTCGAAATAGGCCATCTCGGGTGAATAGCCCGCCTCGACCAGCGTCTCGTAGCCCGCCTGGATCAGCGAGGTCAGCCCGCCGCAGAGCACCACCTGCTCGCCGAAAAGGTCGGTTTCCGTTTCCTCGCGGAAATTTGTTTCGATGACCCCGGCGCGCCCGCCGCCGATCGCACTGGCGTAGGCCAGGCCGACCTTGCGGGTATTGCCGCTCGGGTCCTGATGGATGGCCAGCAGGCACGGCACGCCGCTGCCCTTTGTGTATTCAGACCGGACGAGGTGCCCGGGGCCCTTCGGCGCCACCATGAAGACGTTGACGGCGGCCGGCGGGACAATCTGGCCGAAATGGATGTTGAACCCGTGTCCAAAGGCCAGGTAGGCGCCGTCTTTCAGGTTCGCCGCGATGTGCTGGCGATAAATGGACGCCTGCGCCTCGTCCGGCGCCAGGATCATCACCACGTCCGCCGCCTTCACCGCATCCGCGACCGGCATGACTTTCAATCCGCTCTGCTCCGCCTTCTTCCACGAGCTGCCCTCGCGGAGGCCGACCACGACATTGACGCCGCTCTCCTTCAGGTTCAGGGCATGGGCATGCCCCTGGCTGCCGTAGCCGATAATGGCCACCTTCTTGTTCTTGATCTGCTGCGCATCGGCGTCCTTGTCGTAGAAGACCTTCATTGCGTGCTCCTCAGTGAATAAAAATGTTCCCGGACTGCCGGCAGGCGGGAAATCGCTACTCTGTCGCGACCCGCTTCGGGTGCGCGACGGCCGGCCGGATCGGCTCCCGCGAAATCGCCACGCGGCCGGTCCGGATCAGCTCCTTGATGCCGAGCGGCTGCAGCAGGTGGATGATGGCTTCGATCTTCCGGACGCTGCCCGTCACCTCGATCGTGTAGGTGCCCGGTGTCGAGTCGATGACGTTCGCGCGGAAAATGTCCGCGATGCGCAGCGCCTCGGCGCGGTCCTCCGGCTTCGTGTGCACCTTGATCAGCGCCGTTTCCCGCTCGACGAACTCGTTCTCGTTGAGGTCCACGACCTTGATCACGTCGATCAGCTTGTTAAGCTGCTTGACGATCTGCTCCATGACCCGGTCGTCGCCGGACGTCACGATCGTCATCAGGGACGTGGAGGGATCCAGCGAGGGCGCCACGGCCAGGCTCTCGATGTTGAAGCCGCGCCCGCTGAACAGGCCGGCCACCCGCGAGAGCACGCCGAACTTATTCTCGACTGTGACGGAGATGATGTGTTCCATGGCTACGCGGTCAGGATCGTGTCCTTGTCCTCGCCCGCCACCGGCGTCCCGGCTTTCCCGGCCTTCAGCTTCTCCTTAAGCTCCGGCGTATCGCTCAGGATCATCTCGTGGTTGCATCCACCCGCGGGAATCATCGGGTAACAGTTCTCGTACTGGTACACCGGCACGTCGAGGAACACCGGCTTGTCGATGGCCATCGCCTCCTTGATCGCCCCGTCCAGTTCGGACACCTTGGACGCGCGCAGCCCGACCGCGCCGTAGGCCTCGGCCAGCTTCACGAAATCCGGGGTCGTATCGAGGTAGCTCGATGCGTACCGCCCTTCATAGAAGAGGTCCTGCCACTGGCGGACCATGTCGTGGAAC
>JBFGRH010000084.1:0-8115 GCA_041563795.1 Nitrospiraceae bacterium
CGCTTGAATCCGACGATCAGCGGGTCGAACTCGCTTCGGGTCGTGATCTGCTGCAGGGCCTGCATGCGGGACAGCAGATCGATGGGGTCGAAGGCCTGGCGCGGCCCCGCTTTGAGGACGGCGTCGATGACGTCGTCGCGGAGGCGATGCACGCTCTTGACGTAGAAGCGGAGGCGATCGGCGATGAAGGGCAGCGCGGCGGCGTCGCCGGCGGCCTTGAACCCGTCCGCCTGGACCAGTTTCTTGGCGTAGGCTTCCAACTCCTGCAGGTTCACGCGCACCGGCCCCTCGATCAGGATGCGGATGATGGCGGTCGCGTGCCGGCGCAGCGCGAAGGGATCTTCCGAGCCGCTCGGGACGAGGCCGACGTGGAAGAACGCGACGATGGAGTCGAGCCGGTCGGCCAGCGACAGGATTTTCCCGAGCAGGGACGGCGGAATCTCCCCTTCCATGGCGGGCGGAAGGTACTGCTCACGGATCGCGCGGCAGACCTCCTCCGGCTCGCCGTCGTGCCGGGCATATTCCCCGCCCATGATGCCCTGCAGGCTTGGAAATTCCCCGACCACGCCGGTCAGGAGGTCCGCCTTGCTGAGCACCGCCGCCCGTTCAGCTCCGCGGCCGAGGTCCGGTTTGTTCAGGGCTTCCACCAGCTTGAGGGCCAGCAGGCGCACGCGGGCGGTTTTTTGTTTGAGCGTGCCGAGCCGCTGGTGCAGCGTCATCTGCGAGAGCCGGTCGGCGCGGTCCGCCAGGGTGAGCTTCCGGTCGTCCTCAAAATAGAACCGGGCGTCGGCCAGGCGGGCGGCCAGCACCCGCTCGTTCCCCTTCTGGATGAGCGCCATGCTGGGGGCCTTGATGTTGGCGACCGAGAGGAATTGCGGCAGCAGGCCCCCCTGCTTGTTGACGAGCGGGAAAAATCCCTGGTGCTCCTTCATGGCCGTCATGGGGATGTCTTTCGGAAGCGAGAGGTACTGGGGGTTGAACGAACCGAGAATCGCCTGGGGGAATTCCACGGTAAAGACCGCCTGCTCGAGCAGCGATTCGTCCTGGTGGAGTTGCCCTTGCGCGGCGGCGGCCAGGCGGTTGAGTTGCGCCAGGATCATGGCCCGGCGCTTCTCCTGATCCGGAATGACACCGTTGCGCTCGAGCGTCGCGACATAGGATTTCCAATCCTTGACGACGAGTCCCTGGGGGCTCCCGGAGCCGACGAAACGGTGTCCCCTTGTGCGATTGCCCGCTTTGAGTCCCCCCCATTGGACCGGGACGACCTTGCCGCCGTAGAGCGCCGTCAGCCAGCGGACAGGGCGGGCAAAGCGCGCGCCCGTGGCGTTCCATTTCATGGATTTGGGGAAGGACAGTCCCCCGATCAGCTCAGACAACAGGCCGGGCAGCAGTGCCGTGGTTGGTCGTCCCGCTTCCCGCGTGACGGCAAAGACATAGTCACCCTTGGGGGTGGCGCGGATTTCCAGGTCGGTCACGGGAATCTGCTGCGAGGCGGCGAAGCCAAGGGCGGCTTTCGTCGGCTGGCCGCTCGGGTCGTAGGCGACGGCCTTGGACGGGCCCATCGCTTCTTTTTCGGCCGGCTGCTGGCGGGAGGCCAGTTGGTGCACGACGAGCACGAGCCGACGCGGCGTGCCGACGGTGGTGACGGCTCCGTGCGCCAACCGGTGTGCGGCGAAGAGGCGTGCCGCCGATTCGGCCAGGGAGCCCAGGGCCGGTGCGACGAACTGATAGGGCAGCTCTTCGACCCCGATTTCAAGGAGGCACTCGCCGCCGGGTGCTGCCGCCGGCTTCGGGGCGCCGGTCCGGGAAGATGTCTTTCCTCGTGCCATCCGCGTGCCCTATCGTGCCTTGGCCGCCGGCCTGCGCGCAGCCAGCAGGGGGTGGCCCAGGGACTCGCGCTCGTCCAGGTAGTGTTCGGCGCAGAGGCGAGCCAGCCCCCGCACGCGCGCGATGTACCCGGTGCGTTCCGCGACGCTGATGGCCCCGCGCGCGTCGAGCAGATTGAAGAGGTGCGAGGCCTTGATGCAGTAGTCGTACGCCGGCAGGGTCAGGCCCCTGCCGATCAAGCGCTTCGCTTCGACTTCAAAGGCCTGAAACGTGGCCATCAACATCGCGACATCGGCTTCCTCGAAATTGTATTTTGAAAACTGCACTTCGCTCTGGTGATGGATGTCGCCGTAGGACACGGTCTCGTTCCACGCCAGGTCGAAGACGGAATCGACTTGCTGGAGGTACATGGCGATCCGCTCGGTGCCGTACGTCAACTCGACCGTGATCGGGCTCAGTTCGATGCCGCCGATTTCCTGAAAGTAGGTGAACTGCGTGATCTCCATGCCGTCCAGCCGGACTTCCCATCCCAGTCCCCAGGCGCCGAGCGTCGGGGATTCCCAGTCGTCCTGCACGAAGCGGATGTCGTGGTGCTTGGGATTGATGCCGAGGCATGTCAGGCTCTCGAGATAGCGGGTCTGGATATCGTCCGGAGCCGGCTTCAGCACGACCTGGTATTGATAATAATGCTGGAGCCGGTTCGGATTCTCTCCGTAGCGGCCGTCCGTCGGACGGCGGCAGGGTTCGGGATAGGCGGCTTTCCAGGGTTCCGGACCAAGGGCACGCAGGAACGTGGCCGGGTGGAACGTCCCCGCCCCCTTCTCCAGGTCGTACGGCTGGTGGATGACACAGCCCTGATCGGCCCAAAATCGGTGCAGAGTCAGAATCAATTCCTGGAGGGTCACAAGCGATCCTTGCGGTCAAACGGCGGCTTGGAAGGCATGGATTTTCAAGAGCATCCGTGCTTGGGAAAACCGCGCCAAGCTAGCAAGAAGCGTGTATTACTGTCAAGGCGATGTGGAGGACATCCAACAGATTCCTTCGTCTGTGGCGCGGCGGCGGTGTCGTCCAGGCCGCGGGCGCGGCAACAATGAAGGTGCGCCGTCGAATCGCTTGATGGGACCCGGAAATTCAATTAAAGTCGTTAAAGTTTACTTACTCTATTAACAATAGAATATGCGATTCTCCAAGAAAAGCGAATATGCCCTCCGGGCCCTGATCGAGCTGACGGAACAGTACAACCGCAAGCTGCTCCAGCGCCACGAAATCGGGAAGAAGCAGAACATTCCCGTCGAATACCTCGAGCAGATACTCCTGAGCTTGAAGAACGCGGGACTGCTCGCCAGCCGGCGTGGAGTCGGCGGGGGGTACAGCCTGCTGAAGGACCCGGAGTCCATCACGCTGGGCCAGGTCATCCGGATCCTGGACGGGCCCCTGGCCCCGATCGCCTGCGTGAGCAAGACCGCCTACCAAAAATGCCAGGATTGCCCGCACGCGGACACGAAGAACTGCCCGATTCAATTGGTCATGCTGGACGTCCGCAATGCGATCGCCGACATCCTCGATAATTACCGCCTCAGCGATTTTGCCGCCGGGTCCCGGAAGCAAGCCTCATGAGCACGGATCTCGTCGTCCTCATCGCGATCACCTTCCTGGCGGCGACGGTCAACGGCGCGCTGGGATACGGCTTTTCGTCCATCACGGTTCCGGTCGCCCTGCTCTTCTATACGAACCGGATCCTCAATCCCGCGCTGGTGCTGGTGGAGCTGGTGATCAACACCTACGTGCTGCTGATCAACCGGCACAGTGTGCCGCACATCTGGAAGCGAGTGCTGCCCATGCTCTTCGGCGTGTTTCTGGGCGTCGGCCTCGGCAGTTACCTGCTGTCGATGGTCCAGCCCGGGTGGGTCAAGCTTCTCACCTACGTCACGCTCCTGCCGCTCCTGCTCCTCCAGACAGCCGGCATCCGCAAACCCATCCGGGCCGAAAAAGCCATCGGGGTGCCGTTCGGGATGGGCATCGGGACGCTCTATTCCGTGACGACCATTTCGGGCCCGCCGCTGGCGCTCCTGTTCAACAACCAGGGCTATGCCAAGCAGGATTTCCGGGCGGCGCTCGCCGTCATCCGCACCGCGGAATCCTCCCTGACGGCGGTCGCCTACTTCTTCATCGGGCTCTACAGCGCGGGCAGCATGGAGATCATTCCCTACATCGTGCCGAGCGTACTGATCGGCATCCCGCTGGGAACCTGGCTCATCCGCTGGATGGAACCGGAAACCTTCCGGCGGATCTGCATGAGCTTCGACGTCGTCATCGTCGGTTTCGGCTTGTCGCGGGTCCTGGTGGAGCTGCAGATGGCTCCCCGCGAGGCGGCCTACACGATGCTGGCGGCGGTGGTGGCCCTCAATGCCTACTTCCTCTACCAGTATTTTCGAACCCATGCGCGCCGTCATTAGGGCGTCCACGGCGACCGTCCCGTGCGAGTTGAAAGTTCGAATTTCCCCGCATTGACTCCCCGAGTCCCTGTTTGCTAGGCTCAAACGCGCGACTCATCCCGCACATTCCGCTCAACCGAATGAGGAGAATCAATGGCGTCTGCACCTGCTCCCCTGGTAACCCTCTTGCGCAACAAGGCGACCGCGCTCCGGATCGAAAGCGTGCGCGCCACGTCGGAGGCCGGCAGTGGCCATCCGACCAGTTGCTGTTCCGCCGCCGACATCGTGGCGGCGCTGTTCTTCTCGGTCATGCGCTATGACCCCAAGAATCCCCGCAACCCCAACAACGACCGCTTCGTGCTCTCCAAGGGCCATGCCGCCCCCCTGCTGTATGCCGCCTGGGCGGAGGCCGGCCTCTTCGACGTGAAAGAGCTGACCAAGCTGCGCACGCTGACGTCCGACCTGGAGGGACACCCGACTCCCCGTCTGCCCTTCGTGGACGTTGCCACCGGGTCCTTGGGCCAGGGGCTTTCCGCCGGAGTCGGTCTGGCGTTGAACGCCAAGAAGATCGAGAAGAGCGGGTATCGAACCTACGTGCTGATGGGCGACGGGGAATCCGTGGAAGGGTCGGTCTGGGAAGCGGTCGAGCTGGCCCGTCATTTCAAGCTCGATAATCTCTGCGCGATCGTGGACGTGAACCGGCTCGGGCAGAGCGATCCCACGATGTTGCAGCACGACATGAAGGCCTACAAGTCCCGTTGGGCCGGCTTCGGGTGGAACGCGCTCGTCGTGGACGGCCACAACCATGCGGACCTGTTGAAAGCCTTCGCCGACGCGGCCAGGACCAAGGGCCGTCCGACCGTGCTGCTGGCGAGGACGTTCAAAGGCAAGGGCATCTCGTTCACGGAGAACAAGCCGGACTGGCATGGCAAGGCGCTGAAGAAGGGCGAGGAATCGCAGAAGGCGATCGACGAATTGATGCGCCAGATCAAGCCGACCACCGCCGTGCCGAAATTCAGGATCCCCCCGATGCCCGCGCGCGGCGCCAAGCCGGCGAAGCCGATGGCCCCTTCCGCCTACAAGTCAGGCGAGATGGTGGCCACGCGGGAAGCCTTCGGCGCGGCCCTGGCGGCGCTGGGCGAGGCGAATCCATCCGTGGTGGCGCTCGATGCCGACGTGAAGAACTCCACCTTCACCGACAAGTTCGGCAAGCAGTTTCCAAACCGGTTCATCGAGAATTTCATCGCCGAGCAGAATATGATCGGCGCCGCCGTCGGCCTGGCCGCGACCGGCAAGATTCCATTCGCGGCCACCTTTGCCGCGTTCCTCTCCAGGGCCTACGACTTCATCCGGATGGGGGCGATCAGCCAGTCGAACATCAAGCTGGTCGGCACCCACGTCGGGGTCAGCATCGGAGAGGACGGGCCGTCGCAGATGGGGCTCGAGGATATCGCCATGATGGCCGCGCAGCCCGGTGTGGTGGTGCTCTATCCGTCCGATGCCGTCTGCGCCTATAAGCTGGTCGAGTTGGCGGCGGCCCACCGCGGGATGGTCTACCTCCGTGCCGGCCGGCCGAAATCGCCGGTGCTGTACGGCAACGACGAAGCGTTCAAGATCGGCGGATGCAAGGTGCTCCGGCAGAGCCAGTCCGACCAGGTGACGATCGTGGCCGCCGGCGTGACCCTCTTCGAAGCGTTGAAGGCCCATGACCAGCTGAAATCCGCCGGAATCCCCGTCCGCGTCATCGACCTCTACAGCGTGGCCCCGCTCGACCGGTTGACCCTCCTGGAAAGTGCCCGGGCCACGAAGAACCGGATCCTCACGGTCGAGGACCACTACGAGCATGGGGGTCTGGGGGATGCCGTGCTGGGTGCCGTCGGCGGGGAAGGCGTCCGGGTGCACAAAATGGCGGTGCGCGAGATCGCGCATAGCGGCAAGCCGGATGAACTCGTCGACCGCTATGGGATCAGCGCGCGGGCGATCGCGGAAACCGTGAAGAAGCTGCTCTGAGCGGGACTCCATGAAGCCCGATCCCCTGTCGAAGATTCCGCTCTTTGGTCACTTGACCGCGCGCGAGCGACGCAAGGTCGCCGACGAAGTCGTCGAAACCCACTATCGCAAGGATCAATTCATCTTCCGCGAGGGCGACCCGGCCACGTCCTTCCATATACTGAAGGAAGGGACGGTCAAGTGCGTGAAGACCTCCTCCGGGGGAAAGCAGGTCACGTTAAAAGTCTTGATGCCGGGCGACCTGTTTTGCTGCGATGCCGCCGTCCTGGACGGGGGCGCGCATCCGGGCTGTGCCCAGCCGATGGGCGATGTCAGCGTGCTGAGCCTGAGCAAGGACACCTACTATGAACTGCTCCGGCACAACCCCGATGCGGCGTTGGAAGTGATCCGGTACCTAGGCTCCCGACTGCAGGAAGCCCAGGAAACGGCCAAGGTGCTGGCGCTGAACCCGGCCGACCAGCGACTGGCCGCCTTGCTGGTGAAACTGGCGGGCCGCGCCGGTCTTCGCGAAGGGAACCAGGTGCGCCTGACCGTTCGCCTGACCCGCCAGGATCTGGCGGATATGGTCGGGATGACGGTGGAAACCGCCACGCGCATCATGGGCCGCTTCAAGCGGGACAGGCTGGTCTCCGGCACCGCCAAGTCCCTGGTCATCCGGAACCTTGCCAGGTTGCAGCAACTCGCCGCTCCGACTCTCTGCTCCGTCTCCAAGAAAGCCCGCGTCAGTTAAATTTATAAAACATGACTTTTGTCATGTTTTAACAGCACCCCCTGCACTATCCTTGCACAGTTCATTTACTTGCAAGGAGGCGTGCAATGCGTACTGTGTTCGTGATCCTGTGTCTGAGCGTGGGGATGCTGCTCATCGGTCAGCCGGTGCTGGCCAAGACCCATACGGTCGAAATGACCGCGGTCGAGAAGGACGTCGTCATCGACGGCGACGGCACGACCTACGCGGCCTGGACGTTCAACGGGCAGTTCCCCGGCCCGGTCGTGCGCGTGACCGAGGGCGACACGGTCAACTTCAAGCTGATCAACCCGGCCGAGAACAAATTTCCACACGCGATGGATTTTCACGCGGCGGAGATCGATTTCCTGAAAAACTACCGGGCGATCAACGCCGGCGAAACGATCGAATATAGCTACGTGGCCAAGAAGCCCGGGATCTTCTTCTATCACTGCGGGGCGCCGCCGATGATCCAGCACGTGGCCCGGGGCATGATCGGCGCCATCATCGTGGACCCGAAGAATCCCAAGGCCTGGCCGAAGGCGGACCGGGAATATGTCCTGGTCCAGTCCGAACTATTCAAGAACCCGGATGATGTGCAGGCCATGTTCGATCGCAAATTTGACCACATCGTCTTCAACGGCGGGATCTTCAAGTACCATCCGTTCGTCTCCGGAGGCGGCAAGCTCGAAGCCAAGCCGGGCGAGCGCGTGCGTGTCTATTTCGTCAATGCCGGGCCGAACGAATTCTCCTCCTTTCACGCGATCGGGGAAATCTGGGACAACGTCTATGAGAGCGGTAATCCCACCACCAAACTGAACGGCGTACAGACCTATGTGGTCGGGCCGGGCAGCGCGGCGACCTTCGACGTGGTCGTGGAATCCGCCGGCGCCTACCCGATCGTGACCCACTCGCTGACGGGTGCATTACGCGGGGCGATCGCGGTATTATTGGTCTCGCCGGATGCCAAGCCGACACTTCAAAGCCATAACCATAACGCTCACCAAACCGCGCAACTTCTTCAACAATTTGTGCTTGCTGGTTAACCTTAATAGGAAACACACCTCTATATACGCCTTGATAACCTAAGCGCTCTATAATTTTTCCAAACGTTTC
>JBFGRH010000085.1:0-8113 GCA_041563795.1 Nitrospiraceae bacterium
CCATCGGGTCCTGGGAGAGCCGTATTGGAGTTGGCTCAAGCTCTGCGGACAAGACCAGGTCCTCAACCTGACCGGCCTCGCGTTACGGTGCTCCCGCTACATCAACGGCGTCGCGATGAAGCACGGGGAAGTGTCGCGCAGCATGTTCCCCAATTACCCCGTCCATTCCATCACGAACGGAGTCCATGCGGCCACCTGGGCGGCGCCGTCCTTCAAGGCGCTGTTCGATCGTCAGCTGCCGGATTGGCGGCGCGACCCTCTGACCCTGCGGTATGCCATCGGCATCGCGGCACCGGACATCTGGGCCGCCCACGCGGATGCGAAGCGCCGGCTCATCGAGTTCATCAACCACGAAACCAACGCGGGCTTCGACGTCAACGTGCTGACGCTCGGCTTCGCCCGCCGGGCGGCATCCTACAAACGCGCGACCCTGCTGTTCCACGATGTGGCACGGCTGAAGGCCATCGCGAGCCGGGCCGGTCGCCTGCAGCTGGTGTTCGCCGGCAAGAGCCATCCCAAAGATCAAGCCGGCAAGGATCTCATCCGCCTGGTGCATCGGTATCGCGACGCGCTGCGCGGCCATGTCCCCCTCGTGTATCTCGCCAACTACGACATGGTGTTGGCGAAGCTGGTCACGGCCGGCGTCGACGTCTGGCTCAATACGCCGCTGCCTCCGCATGAGGCTTCTGGAACAAGCGGAATGAAAGCCGCCATGAACGGAGTGCCGAGTCTGAGCGTCCTGGACGGATGGTGGATTGAAGGCCATATCGAAGGCATCACCGGGTGGGCGATCGGAGACCGGGTCGATTCCTGCCTCGATCAGCAGGAGGGCATGGACGCCTGCCATGCGGCCGCCCTCTATGACAAGCTCGAGCAGCAAGTCATGCCCTGCTTCTACGAGGACCGCGACCGGTTTATCGACATCATGCGGCGGACGATCGCCATCAACGGATCGTTCTTTAATACCCACCGGATGGTGGCCCAATATATGACCAACGCCTATTCCGTCCTCGACTCGTATTTCAGCCAGGTGAGACGCGCATGAGCGACATGGGACCCGGCCCCTTCATCCTGACGATCAACGCCGGGTCATCCAGCCTGAAGTTCGCCTTGTTCCGCGACGCGACTCCTCCGGCCCCTGTCGTGCGCGGCACGATCGATCGGATCGGGCTTCCGGATGCGGTGCTGGTCGTGACCGATAGCCTGAGGAAGCAGTCTGAACGGCTTGCCGTGGACGTGCGGGACCATGCAGCCAGCGCCGACGCGCTCGTGAAGTGGCTGGAGCGCCAAGTCGGCGGAGACGGGCTTCGCGCCATCGGCCACCGGGTCGTCCATGGCGGAATGCGGTACAGCCGGCCTGAACCGGTGACTGAGGATATGCTGGCGGAATTGCGGCGGATCAGTCCCTATAGTCCTGAGCATATGCCGTCGGCGCTCGGCCTCATCGAGGCCTTGCGCATGCGCTATCCGACACTTTTCCAGGCGGCCTGCTTCGACACCGCTTTTCACCGCGACATGCCGCGGGTGGCCCGCCTGCTGGCGATCCCCAGGCGCTACGACAAGCAGGGCGTGCAGCGGTACGGGTTTCATGGATTATCCTATGCCTTCTTGATGAAAGAGTTGGCTCGGGTGGGACATGCCGGCGAGGCGAACGGGCGCATCATTCTCGCCCACCTTGGAAACGGGGCCAGCATGGCGGCCGTCAACCAGGGAAAGCCGGTCGACACGACGATGGGGTTCACGCCCACCTCCGGCATGCCGATGAGCCGTCGCTCGGGAGATCTGGACCCCGGACTCGTCTCCTATCTTGCGCGGACGGAGGGCATGAGCGTGGAGCAATTCCACAAGATGGTCAATACGGAATCGGGCCTCTTGGGTGTCTCGGAAAGCAGTTCCGATCTGCGTGATCTGCTCGCCCAGGAGCCGCGTGACCCGCGCGCGGCCGAGGCGGTGGCGCTGTTTTGTCAGCAAGCCAGGAAATGGATCGGCGCCTTGGCGGCCGCGATGGGCGGGCTGGATACCCTGGTGTTCAGCGCCGGCATCGGTGAACATTCTTCCGTCATTCGGGCGCGGATCGGTGCGGGATTGGAGTTTCTCGGCATTGAGATCGATGAACGGCGTAACCAGGCCGGTGGCGCCGTCATCTCCAAAGAGGGAGGCGCCGTGGTGGTGCGCGTGATCCATACGGATGAAGAGAGTGAGATTGCGCAGTCAGTCCGATGTCTGCTACACGAACAAGACCACAATCGGTGAGGAGTACGTCATGCCCCGAACGAGCCCGAGCAGAGTGACGGCGGAACAACTCAACAAGATGGACGCCTATTGGCGGGCAGCCAATTACCTGTCCATCGGACAAATCTATCTGTTCGGCAATCCCTTGCTCAAGAAGGCGCTGGAACGCGCCCACGTGAAAACACGGCTGCTCGGCCACTGGGGGACGACCCCGGGGTTGAATTTCATCTACGTGCATTTGAACCGTGTCATCAAGGAGCAGGATCTCAACATGATCTATATCGCCGGGCCCGGCCATGGCGGGCCCGGGCTCGTCGCGAACGCCTATCTCGAAGGGACGTACAGCGAAGTCTATCCGAACATCTCGCAGGACGAAGAAGGCATGAAGCGGCTCTTCAAGCAGTTTTCCTTTCCAGGCGGCATCCCGAGCCATGTCGCGCCGGAGACGCCGGGGTCGATTCACGAGGGCGGAGAATTGGGGTATGCCCTCTCCCATGCGTATGGGGCCGCGTTCGACAATCCCGACGCGATCGTGGCCTGCGTCGTCGGCGATGGGGAGGCGGAAACCGGGCCGCTCGCAACGAGCTGGCATTCCAATAAATTTCTGAACCCGATTACCGACGGAGCCGTCCTGCCCATTCTGCACCTGAACGGCTACAAGATCGCGAACCCCACGGTCCTGGCTCGTATCGGTCGTGACGAGCTGGATGCCCTGTTCCGCGGGTACGGGTATATCCCCCACTACGTCGAGGGCCGCGATCCCCGGAAGATGCATCGGCTCATGGCCGATACGCTCGATGCCGTCATCCGGGATATCCGGCGCATCCAAGCCAGGGCGCGCCTCGACGGAGTCACGGCGCGGCCGCAGTGGCCCATGATCGTGCTCCGGACGCCAAAAGGCTGGACCTGTCCGGGGGAAATCGATGGCAAGCGGACCGAGGATTACTGGCGGTCCCATCAGGTCCCGATGGGTGATATGGACCAGCCGGCGCACATCAAGATTCTCGAACGGTGGATGAAGAGTTACAAGCCCCAGGAGCTGTTCGACGGAACCGGACACTTGAAGCCCGAGCTGGCTGCGCTGGCGCCCCAAGGACTGCGCCGCATGAGCGCGAATCCCCTCGCCAACGGCGGGCTGCTGCTCAAAGACCTGCGGTTGCCGGATTTCCGTGATTACGCGGTCACGGTGAAGCAGCCGGGCATTCTTGAGGCCGAGGCGACCCGCTTCATGGGGAAATTCCTGCGGGACACGATGAAGCTCAATATGGAGAGCCGGAACTTCCGCCTGTTCAGCCCGGACGAAAACAACTCAAACCGCTGGCAGGATGTCCTGGAGGTGACCAACCGCGCGTGGATGGCGGAGCGCCATCCCTACGACCATCATCTGGCGCCGGACGGTCGGGTGATGGAAATGCTCAGTGAGCACCAGTGCCAGGGGTGGCTGGAAGGGTATCTCTTAACGGGCCGTCACGGATTCTTCTCCTGCTACGAGGCGTTTATTCACATCATTGATTCGATGTTCAATCAGCATGCCAAGTGGCTGAAGGTGTGCGGCCACATCCCCTGGCGAAGACCCATCGCGTCGCTGAATTATCTGTTGTCGTCCCACGTGTGGCGGCAGGATCACAATGGATTCAGCCATCAAGACCCCGGCTTCATCGACCACGTCGTCAATAAGAAGGCCGAGGTAATCCGGGTCTACCTCCCGCCCGATGCCAATACGCTCTTGTGGGTCACGGATTACTGTCTGCGCAGCCGGAATCGGGTGAACGTCATCGTCGCCGGCAAACAGCAGGCACTGCAGTGGCTCGACATGGACGAGGCGATCAAACATTGCACGGCCGGCATCGGTATCTGGGAATGGGCGAGCAACGACAAGGAGAGTGAACCGGATGTCGTCATGGCCTGTTGCGGCGATGTGCCCACGATGGAGACGCTGGCGGCTGTCTCGTTGCTGCGCACCTACTTGCCGAGCGTCAGGGTTCGCGTGGTCAACGTGGTGGACCTGATGAAGCTCCAGCCGCCCAAAGAGCATCCGAACGGGTTGTCGGACAGTGATTTTGACGCGCTGTTCACGACGGACAAGCCGATCATTTTTGCCTTCCACGGCTATCCCTGGCTGATCCACCGGCTGACCTACCGGCGGACCAATCACAAGAACCTGCACGTGCGAGGCTACAAGGAGGAGGGGACGACCACGACACCGTTCGACATGGCGGTGTTGAACGATCTCGATCGGTATCCTCTCGTCGAGGACGTGGTCGATCGCTTGCCGCAGCTTGGGGCACGGGTCGCCTATGTCAAGCAAACCATCCGGGGGAAGCTGACCGAGCACAAGCAGTATATCTCGAAGCACGGCGTCGATCTGCCGGAGATCCGCAACTGGAGATGGGGCAGGAAGAGCTGAGTCCGTCCTCAGGGGTGCGTGATGTGCGCAGGGAGCAGACAATGGAACCGGCATCTCCGCGCGGCGCGCAGGGGTCACGGCGAGAACCGCGCCACGGACCAGTCGGGAATAGGAAGGCTGCCATGACCAGAGGATGCGCGTTCAGCGCCGTGCTTGTGATCGTGCTGATGGCCGGCTTGAGTCCACAGGACGCCCCGGCGTCTTCAGAGACGGCCCGTTCCGACTCGACGCCTCTCCAGGCCGCGGCGGGGACGGTCAGCGGCGAGGCGGAGCGAGGACGGCGCGTCTTCAACGGGAAGGGCATCTGTTACTACTGTCACGGGATGGACGGCCGGCTTGACCAGCGGCCCGCGCTCTCGCGGGAAACGGCCGACGTGATTGCCCGGCTGGCGCCGAATCCGCCCGACCTGCGCGATCCCAAGGTGTTGAACCTGAAGACCGATGGCGAGCGGTTTCGCGCGATCCGCGAGGGGCATCCGGGCACCGGGATGCTGCCGGAGTCGACCCTGACGGACCAGGAAATCACGGACACACTGGCGTATCTCGCCACGTTGCGGCTACAGTAACCGATCATGGCGAATCGAACGAAACGGCTCGACACGAACATCGCGGGGAATTTTTTTGTGGACTCCACCTGCATCAACTGCGATACGTGCCGGCAACTGGCGCCGGGAAGCTTCAGGGAGACCGGCGAATATTCGGCCGTGGTGAATCAGCCCGAAGGCGAGGCCCAGGTCCACCAGGCCTACCAGGCCCTCCTCGCCTGCCCGGTCGGATCAATCGGCACCGAGCACAGCGACAACGCGCGGCTACACGAGGCGAAGGCGAGCTTCCCGGTACACCTGGAAGGCGGCGTCTACTATTGCGGTTTCAACTCTGAGAAATCGTTCGGGGCGAACAGCTTCTTCATCGAACACCCGGACGGCAACTGGTTGATCGATTCGCCGCGTTACATCCAGCATCTCGTCGAGTTCTTTGAACGCAAGGGGGGCATCCGGTACATCTTCCTGTCGCACGAGGACGACGTCGCCGACTGCGACCGCTACGCGGAACACTTCCGCGCCACGCGCATCATCCATGAGGGGGATGCGGAGGCTGTGCCCGGGGTGGAGCGGATCCTCGAAGGCGGGGAGACGGTCGACCTGGCCCCGCAGTTCCGGGCCATCCCGGTCCCGGGCCACACGCCGGGGAGCCTGGCACTGCTCTACGACGAGCGGTTCCTCTTCACCGGTGATCACCTCTGGTGGAACCCCGGGACGGAGACGCTGGGCGCTCCGCAACGGCTCGTCTGGAGGGAGCGGGCGCTCGTGGCCTCCATCGAGAAACTACTGGCCCACCGGTTCGAATGGGTCCTGGCCGGGCATGGAAACCGGGTCAAGCTGCCGCCTGAACGGATGCAGGACCAACTCCGCGAACTGATCGAGCGACGCTCCTCCGCGCATCGCACCCGATCAGCCTAACCCGCCAACCCCTCCGAGCCCGTGACCCACGGTCTCTTCGGACGCGGCTGCGACGCACGCAGCGCCTGTCGAATGGCTCTGATCTAGGATTCGGCCTGCTCGGGCGTGCCGATCCGTTCAGCCAGGCATCGCCGGATCGAGATGATGTGCAGCAGGAAGGCGATCGGGACGAGCACCGTGACGAGCCAGACGACCGGGAAGGACGCCACGATGAACGTGGGAACCGACAGATACAGCAGTTGGAACGGGTAAGGGATGGACAGGATGCCCTGCATCAGTGCGGTCGTCAGGAGACAGAGCCCCATCAGGTTCCATCCCAGGACCACAGGGCGAAGGGAATCCTCTCCATCCCGTTGTACCCAGATCGCGAGCATGACGGCCGTGGCGCCGGCGAGGATGTCGAAGTTCCCGCCCTGAAACGTCATCTCGACGGCGAGCAACTTGCGGTCCGCCAATTCGGCCAGCAGGAATTCAACGGGGATGCGGAAACAGTGCAAGCCGATCAGAGAGGTTTGTGAAATCTGCGCCAGTGACCCGCTCCAGCCCGAGAACCATGCCAGCCAGACCACGAACACCAGTTGGGTCAGGACGAGGATCGGAATCCGCGGTTGGCCCGATTCGAAGCTTGCCAGGGCTCCCGACAGAGAGAGGATCGAGGTCAAGGACGCCCACCCGGCCATCACGGCCACCACCCACCAGAGCGAGCGGGAACGTCTGACCATCAGCACGCTCAGGGCTGCGAGGACGGCCAGCGGAAGCAGGATGAAGCCGATCGCGATATCGTGCGGAACAACCGGCATACGGGCCGAAGCATAACACAGGAGAATCACGCATTCCCGCCCAACCCTGGCAAACCCTTGATTCCTGCGCTATCATGAACGTGCGAGTGAAGAAGTGAACAGTTCACAGTTTTCAGTTTTCGGCCTTAAACTGTTAACTGAGAACTGACAACTGATAACCAATCAATGGGGGTGACAGGCATCGACGGGGATCAAGAGGCCATCAGTGCATGCCGAGCTCTCGGGGTCTCGTAAAACCTCCGGGAAAACGCAACTGCCAATCAAGAACTGGCACTCGCGGCTTAAGCCGTGACGTCTCTCCATCTGAGGCCCGCGGGGGTGGAAGGGGCGCGATGCAGCGGGCTGGTCCAAGGCTGGTGCTCAGCGGCTGCGGACGAGAACTTCCTGGGCTAGCGGCTGTTCTAAGCCTGCCGATGGGCGTGGGCGGCTGCGAATACAAAACGATCGGCTAAGCATGTAGGTCTGATGCGCTGAAGGTCTTCGGACCCGGGTTCAATTCCCGGCACCTCCACCATACCAACCTTAACGGTTGAGCCGTCGGCCTCTTTATCGATTTATCGTGATTGGGGCCGACGGAGAAGTGCCTCCAGTAGATTTCTTTCCGATCTGACTTCGTGCGTGCCGCCCGCTCTTTTACGCTTTATCGTAATTTGAGCGGGCGGAGAAAACCCACGAGCGTTTTTAGATTTTCTATCACTGCTCGCGTGTACCGCCGCCTCTTTATCGGTTTATCGAACTGAGGCGGCGGATAAAACCCACAAGTGCCTTGTAGTTTTCTGACCGCGCACTTCGTGTGATCCGGCGGCTAAGTTGCGTTTTATCGTAATTGACGCCGCCGGAGAAAACCCTCAGGTAAATTCCGGTTTGGTTTAATCCGTGCTTGCGAGGTCGAGCGCCATCGAATAGTTCCTGGCGCGAAAGGAAAACCCCGCCGGCGTTACCCTTCCGTGGCCGAAGCACCTTTCTTATACGTCGTGTAGACATAGACGGGGATGGGTAGATCGCGGAACGCGTGCTCCATGAGCGGCCGCACCTCCTCCCATGAAAGGCGTCCCACACCTGTTGCCAGCCTGGGCAAGGCAAGGCTCTTGATGCCCTGGGCCTGCACTTCCTTTGTTAAGGCCTGCAGTGCCCGGTTCACGTTGGCGGTGGTGGCCCGTCCCGGATGACTTCCATGATCGGGAGCAGGCTCTTGCGTGAACAGGCTGATCAGC
>JBFGRH010000086.1:0-8105 GCA_041563795.1 Nitrospiraceae bacterium
CCGTCGAATGAGTGGGTGCGCATCGGCCGGAACATGCCGAAGAAGGTCGGCGATATCGGGTTTCCGATGGTCGTACACCCGCGCAATGCGGACACCGCCTGGGTCTTTCCGATGGACGGTGGGACCGTCTGGCCGCGGGTGAGCCCGGACGGGAAGCCGGCCGCCTACGTCACGAAGAATGCCGGGAAGAGTTGGACGCGGCTCGACAAGGGCTTCCCCCGATCGAACGCCTGGTGGACCGTCAAACGACAGGCCATGACTAACGATGGGCATGAACCGGTGGGCCTTTATGTAGGGACGACGAGCGGGGAAATCTGGGCGAGCAAAAACGGGGGGGCGGCCTGGACCTGCATCGCCCGGCACCTGCCGGAGATTTATTCGGTGGAGGCCGCGATCTTGTGACCGTGCACATTCCGGGCGCGCTTCACTCGTATACAGAGCGGAAGAGCGAGGTGGAGGCGGAAGGCGGAACTCTGGCCGAGGTCCTGGCGGCGCTGGATCAACGCTATCCCGGCCTGCGCTTCCGCATCGTCAATGAGCAGGACACGATCCGGGAGCACATCCGGATCTTCGTCAATGACACGCAGGTCCAGGCGCTGCGCACTCCGCTGCAGCCCGGTGACGAGATTCATATAATCCTCGCTTTGAGTGGCGGGTAACGCCGACAGGAGGAACATGGGACAGCAGACACCCGAACAGGTCATTGAAGGCCAGCGCCAGGACTGGAACCGCGTCGCCGGCGGCTGGGAAAAGTGGGACCGGTTTTTCGACGAGCAGATGGCGTTCCTCAATCACCGGCTGGTGGCCGATGCCCGGCTTCGTTCGGGCTTGCGCGTGCTCGACCTGGGATCGGGCACGGGTTACCCCGCGGTGCTCGCGGCCCAAACCGTGGGCCCGACCGGGAGCGTGACGGGAATCGATCTCGCCGAGCAGATGCTCGAGGTGGCCCGCCGCAAGGCCTCCTCCCTGAAGCTCAACAATGTCACGTTCCGGACCGGCGACGTGACGACGCTCCCGTTCGAGTCCGCCTCCTTCGACGCGGTGACGAGCCGCTTCTGCCTGATGTTCCTGCCGGACGTTCCCAAAGCCGCCGCCGAGATCGCGCGCGTCCTGAAGCCGGGCGGATGGCTGGCGGCCTCCGTGTGGTCCGCACCGGACCGGAATCCTTCCCTCGCGCTGTCCCTGGAGGCCATCAAGCAGGTGGTCGAACTGCCGCCTCCCGACCCCGCCGCGCCCGGTATCTTCCGCCTCGCGAAGCCCGGTGACCTCTCGGCCATGTTGCAGACGGCGGGCTTCACGGACCTCACGGACCAGGAATTTCCCGCGGAGTGGTCCTACGCATCGGCCGAGGAGTATTACACGAGCCTGCTCGAGCTGGCCGCGCCGATCCAGAACCTCATGGCGAAACTCTCATCCGGCCAGACGGAACAGGTGCGGCGATTGATCCTGGAGGGCGCAGCCCGGTACCGGAGGGACGGACGGGTCACCTTCCCCATCACCGTACGGATCGTGGCCGCCCGCAAACCCCTTTAACGGGCCATGGCTAGGGAACTGGACAGTTTCAAGGAATTCGTGCTGGACCAGCTGGCCGGGTTGCCGGGGGTCACCTGCCGGGCCATGTTCGGCGGCTACGGGCTCTATCGAGGCGCTGTGTTCTTCGGGATCATCCACAAGGGCCGGCTCTACTTCAAGACGGACGATCGGACGCGCGCGGCGTACCTGGACCAGGGCATGAAGCCCTTCCGCCCGAATAAGAAACAAACGCTCAAGACGTATTACGAAGTGCCGGTGGACATCATCGAGGACGCAGAGGAACTTGCCGCGTGGGCCGAGTGCGCGGCTGCCCAGACTCCGCATCCGACTCGCCAAAGGCCTGCAACCCACACAAGGGCCACACGCGCTCAGACCTGACTCCAAGGCCGGATCTTAGGTCCCTCCCGCCCAGGTATTTCGTCATCGGGTGAATTTCTTGAATAATTTGTAAAAGAGGAAGGGGCAGGATACATTCGCTTCCGCACAGGGGAAGAATGTGTATCGGTTCAAGTCGTTAGGAGGAAGCGCTATGCAAACGACGCCGGATTCGTCATCCTTGGGTGTGCGCCTCGTGCTGGGGGCGTTGACGCTCCTTGTCGCAGCCAGTCTGGATTGCCGCCTCAGTGTTGCGCAGATGTCCGATTCGGGCACGCCCAAGCTTTTCGCCAATAACGACGGTGCCTACAACGGAGGCCGTGGATTAATCAGCGCCTCGGGCCCCACGGGCATGTTCCTGAACCCGACTTCGGGCACGATGTCAAAAGGCGAAATCTCGGCCCAGGTGTTCGGGTCGGTCCTCAAGCCGCTCTCGACAAGCCCCGCGGGAGGCAAAGATCAATTTGGGTATTACAACGCCCTCGCCTCGTATGGCGTCACCGATTGGCTGGAAGTCGGCGCCTTGGGTCAATTTGTCGATCGCAGCAACGGGAACAACCAGCAAAGCCTCGCGGCAGGTGGCGCCATGGCCCGCGTGCGGGTCCTGAAGGAGCAGGGGTTGATCCCCGAACTCAGTGTCGGCGGCATGTTCTTTGAGGGAGCCGAAATGCTGGACCGGAGAACGCTCTTTCTCGCGACCTCCAAGCGCGTGGCGATCAGCGACACCGGCTTTCTCCGCGGAATCCGCCTGCATCTCGGCGGACGCCATTTCTGGCAGAAGGACCGAACCGAGCTGGCCTTCAGGGGGTGGACCTCCCTGCAGCAACGAGGCGATGAAAGCACGGTCGGTTACGTCGGGGGAGAAATCGAGCTGCCCAAGTATATCTTCCTGGTCGCTGAAATCCAGTCCAAGGAAACCGGCGATCAGCGGGTTCCCTACTCGTTCGGGATCCAGGTTCGACACCCTGACGGATTGGGTCTCAGCGTGGCCCTGCTCCGCCCGGGCATCCAGGAAGCGGCGACGGCCTACATCGGCATCGGGATCAACTTCCACTAGGCTTTTTCTCTTTCGTCCGTCTTCCTCCTTTGACCGTTCCAGCGGCCTTCTTCGCAGTGTGGGGAGATGGTGATGGCGGATGCCCAGCCGGTCTGCCCCGACCAGACCGCATTTCGCGAAACAAGCGATCCGCCCGCGCGCTGTCGCGCGTGGCGCGCATGACGGCGAGCCGGGCACGCACGTCGTCCAATTCCGAGCGGGCCCGGTCGACCTGGCCGAGCCGCCAGGCGGCCTCGGCTAGGTACAGCCGGGCACGCGTGGCTTCCTGCTCCCGATTGAGCCGTTCGTAGAGCCCGATCGCGCGCTCCAGCTCCTGGACCGCTTGAGAATAGGCTCTGCGCAGCGAGGCGACCCGCCCCAACCCGCGATAGGCGCCCGCGGCCGTCAGGGGATGGTCGGCTTCGTGGAATTCGCTCAGCACCTGCCTGAAGACACCCTCCGCAATGGTTGCTTCCCCACACTCCACCTCCGCTTCCCCCAAGACGACCAGAATCAGTCCCCGCAACAGGACGTTGCCCGAATCGCCCAACGTCACGAGCGCTTCCTCGGCCGAGGTCACGGCGCCCGACCCGTTCCCCTCTTCGATCGCCAGAATCGCCAGGTTCGCTTGCGCCATGGCGGCACCGTGGATATTGCCGATCTCGCTGCAGACAGCCAGCGAATTCCGATGGTGCTCGCGCGCCGCCGCATAGTCGCCGACACTCATGGCCAGGTTGCCCAGGTTATTCCGCGCACCGGCGATGCACTCGGCGTCCCCCGTCCGCTCCCACAGCTCGAGCGCACGCTGAAAATGGTCCCGCGCGGCGACATACTGGCCGCTATCCCGCGACACGTTTCCCAGACTGTTGCTGGCCCGCGCACGTTCGCTGAGACTGCCTGCCCGCTGCGCCGAGTCGTACGCCCGCGTATAGAGCTGAGCCGCCTCCGCGTACTGCCCCGCCGCGTGCAGGATCGTTCCCTCAAGCATATCCACCCGGATCGACAGCGATGGAAGCTCGTGGCCCGCCACTTCCCGGCAGTGCCGAATCCGACTGAGCGCATCGGCCATCCTCCCCGCGCGATGGTAGAGCTCAGCCAGGCTCAAGAGCAACTGGCCCTGCGCCTGCTTGGGCAAGGACTGATACGCAGCCTGCTGTATGACACCGAGCAGCAGAGATTCCGCCTGCTGGGTTTCGCCTGTCGAGGCATAAGCCGCCGCCAGCAAGCGATCGGCCTCGGCCTGGTCGTCGAATCGTCCGGATAAGGCTGAAATCCGTACTGCAGCGTCCCGCGCCTGCGCATAGGCCCCGACGCGGAGATGCACGCGGGCCAACCCGGCGTGCGCTGCTGCTTCGATTTGACGGTGTTGAGGAGACTGCGGTTCAATCCGGCGAACGGCCTCGAAGACGTGCGCATACCGGCGCAGAGCTTCGTCGTTGAGATACAACTCGCTGGCACGCTCGCCAGCCCGTAGGTTAGCCTCGGCTGCCTCCAACCAGGCGTCGGCCCGTTCGTAGTGATGGGCGAGAAGCTCCGGCGCCACGGCCTGGACCGAGCCGGCCAATAGGATCATCCCCCGTGCCGTCTCCGCATGTAATTGGCGGCGATCGTGCCGGAGCAGCGTCTCGTAACAGGCCTCCTGCATCAGCGGCTGCCGGAACATCCATCGGTCGCGGCCATCCGCCAGGGGCTTCACTAGCCCGCGCGCCTGGAGGGTCTGCAGTACGACCGCCACCGGTTCGGACGATGTTCCGCGCGCATCCTGGATCGCTTGTGCGACATCCAGCCGAAACTCGACGCCTTGCACCGCGCAGTACCCGAGCATCTCGCGGTGAGCCGGCTCCTGGTGATCGAGACGACTAACCATCGCCACCCGGAGCGAGGAGGGGAGATTGATCCCGCGCGCGGACTCTTGCCCCACACGGAAGCGGCCGTCGCCGGTTTCCGACAGCACGCCTTGATCCGTGAGCGCCTGCACCATTTCTTCCAGATATTCCGGCACGCCCGAGGCCCGCCGAATCAGTTCCTGGCGCACGTCGCCGGAGAAGGCCGGATCGGGAACCAGTTCGTCGAGGAGTGTTCTCATCTCCGCCTCCGTCAATGGACGGAGGACGATGACATCATTGGGAAACAGCGATTTCCTGCCCCCGTAGCGCAACGCCACGATAATCGGAAGCGGCCAGCGATGAGGGCGGGTGATGAACGATTCCAGAAAACTGGCGGAGGCTTCGTCGGCCACGCCGTAGGAATCCAGAAAGAGGGCGACGGAGGGCATCCGTTCCGCGAACCTGGTCAGCACAAGCGCCAATCCCCGCTCCAACGTCAGACGGAAGGATTGCGGGTCCGGGTCCGGAACCGGCACGGCCAGGTTGCTGGGAGCCGCCAGATGCCAGAGGGCATCCACATACAGCGCGACCTCGATATCCAGCAGGCTGAGGGCGGTCACGAACGCTTCTCGCGTGTCCGGCCGCGTCACCCGCCCGTTGATCTCGCGAAGGATTTCGTAGAGCACGAGCCGAACAAGCCCGAAGGGCCGGCGCGCCGTATCGGCCGTCACATTCACCGTGATCAACCGGCGCCCGACGATCCGCCGCTCGGCCTCCTGTACCAGCCTGGTTTTCCCCACGCCCGTCTCAGCGCGCAACTCAATCCACCGGGACTGGCTGGCGGCCTGCTGCCACCGCGCCAGGAGTGTCTGGAGGGCTTCTTCACGTCCCACCAAGGGCATCGCGTGCGGCTCCCTGTCGGCATCGTGCCGCGCTCCTCCCCGCCGGAGCAGCTCCTGGGTCTCTACAGGCAATTCTTTCCCCTTGACCGACAGGAGCCGGACCTCGCCGAATTCGAATGCGCCTCCTGCGCGGCGGGCGACTTCTCGGGATACCAGCACGCTGTCCGGAGCCGCCGAGGATTCCAGCCGGGCGGCCATGTTGACCGCATCGCCCAGAACGGAATAGTCTTGGCGCTGGGCGGACCCGATTCTCCCCGCCACGACCAGCCCCGCATGGATGCCGATGCGCATGTGGAGCGCGATCCCGATCCGGCGACGATTGCGTTCGGAAAATCCGGCCAGAAACACCCGCATGCCGAGCGCCGCCTGGCAGGCTCGCGCCGCGTCGTCTTCGTGGGCCACCGGCGCGCCGAATAGCGCCATCACGCAATCCCCGATATACTTATCGACGTACCCCCCCTCTTCGCGGATCGCGACGCTCAGCCCATCAAAACATTCATTCATGAGGGTATGCACGTCTTCGGGATCCAGGCGCTCGCACAGCGATGTAAAACCGATGACGTCGGCAAAGAGAATCGTGACATCGCGCCGTTCGGCCTTGACGTGCGGGCTCACCGCGTTCTCGGCAAAGTTCTGTGCCGGTTGGGCGTCCGCGGCCGGCAGAGCGATGGACAGGCCGCAGTACCCGCAGAAACGGTGGGACTCGGGAATCTGCTGCTGGCATGAGGGACAGAGCATTGGGCTAGATGGCATTTATTTACTGGCCACTCGATTTGGTTGTGCCTTCATTATAGCAAGCAGGCGAAGGGAGGCCAGAAAAATCAGGCAGCGCGCTCTATGCGTTTCGAGCTTCTTACGGATGGAGGTGCCGTTTAGCGCCGCGCGCAGAGCGCGGCTAACCCCACGCACAGGATCGCCCCGCTCCACATCAGCGCCCGGGCGGACTCAGGCTTCATGATCTCCTCATCCCAATACCGGCAATTCGTTAGTCCAAATCCATCGGATTGAGTCAAGAAACATTATCTGTACCCGTGCGCTCGCCTGACTAATACACAATGACTCTGTCGGCTGAAGTAAAGATCTGGACCATCCGATCAAGTGGGACGGGCGTCACTGCAGGAGCCACCCTCGTCGGATCAATTTTGTATAGCAGCAGCATGGTCTGATTGCCGTAGATCTCAACACCCATCTTTTTCAAGAAATCGAAGTACGCGCCATAGGTGTGGGGAACCTGTTCGAGCGGGAGACCCATCTGCTCGGAGAGGCTTTGCCGCTCACGATCAGGCAGACCTGCTCGGTCGAGCGCCGTGCTGTCGGACCCGACAAGACCCCGGAACCAGCCGAAGCCCTTCGTCACCGAGGTGACCGCGCTGGCATCCACCAGAATGGTCACCTTGTAACCGGCTTTAACCGCCGCCCAGGCCACGTTCGGCACCGCGCAAATCTGGGCATCATCCACCGCCAGCGACGTTTTCATATGGATCAGCAGCCGTACGGGAGCCGTCTCCCCCGCCCAGGCAAGCCCTCCGGCAAGAAGCAAGCATCCCACGGCCACACCCGCCGTCAACGCGATCCGGTTCATCATGATGGCCCTCCACTGTAGCTCGGGGTGATCCTCACCCCGTCACGCCCGGCATTCCATTTCGACACATTCGAGGTCCGGGTATTGTGCCCGGTTCTTCATGCGCCCGAGTTCCATCGCCCGGTCGAGGGGCAACAGGAACGTCCCCTGGCGCCCGGCGCACCACTCTGCGCCCGCCTCAATCGAGCTGAAAAAATGAATGTAGTGGCAGAATTGGTTGATGACGTCCTCACGGAATGAATCATCCGGCGGCGTCAGAAACGACATGACCGTGCCGGCCGGATGAACGGTCCGGATTCCACCCGGATCCACCGTGAGTCGAATGGTTTCCCCGGTGACCGGACAGGCGGAGGTCACGGTGGCCGTTTTCCGGATCAACTCCGGGATGAAGAGGCTGTCCCACGCGCACCAGGTGTAGAGCAGGCGGCCTTCAACCTCGAACCGGTGCCCCATGTCCGGCAAGGCGAGCCCCCAGTAGCCGATCACCTCGCCCTCCTCGTTGAAGTACACGCCCGGCCATTGTTCAAGGATTGTGTTCACTGAGGCCTCCGGCAATCCCAGCGTTTCCGCGATCCGGGACCGGGAGACCGGCTCCCCTTCAGCCAGCAGGCGATAGAGTTGAAGGGATACCCGCTGCTCGTCTCGTTGAAGGGAGTGAAACTCTCTCGGCAGGGCCCGCAGCACCGCCTGCGGGTCATGGTGCATCGCAGTCATGGCGTACCTCCTTGTGGATGCTGGTCATCGTTCAACATTCCGTCACCCGGAACGCAGCAGTGGTCGCCCTCCGCGCGATCCGGGCCACCCTTCGCCTCCCTGTACGCGGCCAATGCCTTTAGGGCCCATTCCTCGCC
>JBFGRH010000087.1:0-8065 GCA_041563795.1 Nitrospiraceae bacterium
CCTTGACCCGGTACCCGTAGGCCGTCAGGGCGCGCCCGATGGCCGTGGCCCCGAACGACTGCCCCAGCGCCGCCTCGATGGTCTTCACGGGAATGGGCCGGGGCTGCGCGAAATCCAGCGGCGTGCGCACGGTCTTCCCCAACGGCGTGGCCGAGGGATAGACGACCTCGACGGGCTCGATGGCGGCGCCACGGTCGGCCAGGTTGGCGGCCAGGATGTTGAGCGTCAGGATCACCATCAGCAGGTCGGTGCCGGTGACCTCCACGAACAGCTCGGCGTCGCCGGCACGGACTTCGCCGATCTCGCGGCTGTTGATCACTGGCGGCAGGGACAGCACCTGGCCGTCCGCATCCCGCAACAGCGGCACGCGGTCGTGCCCGGCCACAATCGGACCGTACTCCACGCCCTTCGGATGAACCGAGAGGATTTCGCGCAGCGACATCGGTTCGTCGAATCCCAGCGGCGTGAACTTGGCCTCATCCGGTTTCACGAGCGTATAGGTGACCGGAAAGACGATCCCGGGCAGCCGGTAGAGCCCGATGGACACGGTGCGGCGCTTCCGCCCGAAGATATCGGCCAGCTTCTCCTGCATCTGGATCAATTGGGTCAGGCCTTCAGCGGTGACGCGGTAGCCGACGGCGGTGCAGGCGGCGACGTAGGGACGGATCGGCTCCAGCCCGGGCGAGACCAGCAGGCGTTTCTTCGGACGCTTCGCCTTGAAGAAGGGGTAGGCCGGGCTCTTGCCGGCGAGCGCGATCCGGATCTGGCGCGCGATGCCCTCGCAGGACCAGAGGTCCGGGCGGTTGCTGTCCTGCAGCTCGATCCGCAATTCGCCGGAGGCGTCGTCGTGGTCCTTCAGCTCGCCCTTGACCAGCGGAAGCCAGGCTTCCACCCGCTCGGTGGTGACCGGCCCCTGGCCGAGGAGCTGAGAAAAATCCTTCAGGTTGATGGAGATCGTCGGCATCGCTAGAACTTCCCGCGCGTCGTGCGGATCATGTCCAGGTCGCCGGTAAACAGCTCGCGGATGTCATGGATGCCCAGCGCGACCATGGCCATGCGGTCCAGGCCGAGCCCCCAGGCGATCACCGGCACCTCCACGCCGAGTGGCGTGGTCACCTCGGGACGGAACAGGCCGGCGCCGCCCAACTCCATCCAGCCCAGTCGCGGGTGCCGCACGTGGAGTTCCACGGAGGGTTCGGTGAACGGGAAATAGGCCGGGAGGAACTTGATCTCCTTCGCCTGCGCGACCTCGCGCGCGAAGAGCTCGAGCAGCCCCAGGAGGGTCCGGAAGTTGATGTCCCGGCCCAGGACGATCCCTTCGACCTGGAAGAAATCCGTCGCGTGGGTCGCGTCCACCTGGTCGTAGCGAAAGCAGCGCGCAATCGAAAAATACTTGCCCGGAATGTTCGGCTTGGAGGCCAGCGTGCGCGCCGACACGGCGGTGCCCTGGCTTCTCAGGACCAGCCGCCGGGCGCGCTCCTCGTTGAAGTCGTAGCCCCACCCGGTGGAGCCCGTGTCCCCGCCGTCGCGATGCGCCGCCGCGACGCGCGAGAAGAACGGTTCGGCGATCTCGGGCGCATGCGTGGGGTCCTTGACGAAATAGACGTCGTGGATGTCCCGCGCCGGATGGAACTGCGGCATGTAGAGGGCATCCATGTTCCAGAATTCCGTCTCGATCAACGAGCCGCGCATTTCCTGGAATCCCATGCTGACCAGCTTGGCTTTCACGCGGTCGAGGAATTCGCGGTAGGGATGGCGTTTGCCGGCCGCGATGCGGGGCGCCCGCAGGCTGATCGTGTATTTCCGGAACCGCTTGGTCCGCCAGCTGCCGTCCTTCAACAGTTCCGGAGAGAGCTGCGACACCTCGTCGGCGACGCCCTGCTGGACGAGCAGGTCCGCGGCGTCCTGGCCGTCCGGCGTCAGGGCAAACGACCGCTCGACGTGGTCGTCGATGCGGAACGGTTCGTTGGCATTCCCCCGTTTGACCGCATACTGCTGGATGACGCGGCGCATCGGTTCCTGGAAGGCCTGCAGGTCGCGGGGCGCGCCACGGAGTTGCTTCAGCAGTTCGCGAAGCGCTTCGGTCGTGGGACTCGCCGCCCCCGTGGATTCCACATGCCCGCCGGTCACGATGCGGATGGCGCCTTCCTTTTTCAGGCATCCCACGGCACTGCTGACCTCCGTCGGCTCGAGTCCCTCCTGGGATTGAATATCCTGGATCGTCAGCCGCTTGCCGGTCTCGCTCGCCTTGCGGACCTTCGACAGGATGCGTTCGATCGGCGCATATTTCTCAAAATACTGGCCGCCAAGCTTGGTCAGGGAAACGATCGGGGTCGTTTTCTCGGACGCCACGCTCACCAGCGATTTCGCCAGCAGCCACTCGACTGCCATGCTGAGTTGGGACGGTTCCAGTGCGGCCGATTGCCCGAGTTGCTGTTCCTTGAGCGGGCTTCGACCCGGGGCCTCCCGAAGGGCGAGGAGCACCTTGATTTCAAGGGGATGGAGGCTGCTGATGAGGGCGGGCGTATCCACCGTCAACGTCTGGCCGTGGCGCTGCCGGACGTGCGGCCGGTCTTGGGCGGCGATTGCCCGGCCTGCCGCAGGGCTTTGATCGTCGCGCCGTAATCGCGGCTGGAAAAGATCGCCGAGCCCGACACCAGGATGTCCGCGCCGGCCGCGACGATCTGGGCGGCATTGTCGACCTTGACGCCGCCGTCCACTTCCAGCAGGGCGTGGCTCCCGAGTCGCTCGATCATCGCCCGCGCCTGCGTGATCTTGTGCAGGGACCCGGGAATGAACGACTGGCCGCCGAAGCCGGGGTTGACGGACATGATCAGCAGCAGGTCGGCATCGGGCAGGATCACTTCCACCGTGCCAAGCGGCGTGGCCGGGTTCAGGGTCACGCCGGCTTTCACGCCTTGCTCCTTGATGGCCTGGACCGTGCGATGGAGATGCGGGCAGGCTTCCACGTGCACCGTCAGGTAGTCGGCGCCCGCGTCGGCGAATTCCTTGATGTAGGCATCGGCGTTCGTGATCATGAGATGCACGTCGAGCGGCAGCTTCGTCACCTTGCGGAGGGCTTCCACGATCGGCGGGCCGACCGTCAGGTTGGGAACGAAATGGCCGTCCATCACGTCCACGTGCAGGAGGTCGGCGCCGCCGGCTTCCACGCGCGCGACCTCGTCGGCCAGGCGGGCGAAGTCTGACGACAGGATGGACGGCGCGATGCGGACGGGTGACTTGCCCATCACGACGCCTTTCGGAGACGGGCGGCGAAGAACATATCCATGGAGTCCTCGTTGTTCATGGTGAACAAGTCACCCTGGCCTGTCACGAGCGAAGAGCCCTGGGGGGGGAGCCACGGCGCGACGGACTCACGACGGAACTCCTTGTGCGCGCTGCAGAAACGGTCGATCACCTGTTCGTTTTCTTCCGGCTCGCTCGAGCAGGTACTATAGACGAGGACCCCGCCGGGCCGCAAGAGACGGCAGGTCTGCTCGAGCAGTTGGCGCTGGCGCGCCTGGTGCTGCGTCAACGCTCCCGCCTCCTTCCGCCATTTCCCGTCTGGGTGTCGACGCAGGACGCCGAGTCCGCTGCAGGGCGCATCCACCAGGATGCGATCGAACCGGCGTTCGCGCAGGTCTTGGGGCGGCGCCACCGTCGCGTCAGCCCTGACCGTGCGGATGATGTCGATGCCGAGCCGCCGGCAATTGTCTTCAACCAGCCTCAGGCGGGCGGCGCTGTTGTCGGCGGCGATGATCTCACCATTGTTCTGCATCAAGGCGGCCAGGTGCGTGGTTTTTCCGCCCGGCGCCGAGCAGGCATCCAGCACGGATTCACCAGGCTGCGGGTCCAGGATGGGGGCGACAAGCTGAGCCGCTTCGTCCTCGACGTAGAAGGCCCCCTCACGGAACCACGGCAGCTCCGCAATGGGTCCACCCTTGTCGAGGATCAGCCCGACGGGGCTGACCCTGGTTGGCCGGACTCCGTGGCCCCGTTCCATGAACTTGGCCGCCAGCGCGTCACGGGAGATGCGCAACGTATTGACGCGGATCGTCAAGGGAGGGATCTGCGTCGTGGCATGGCAGAGGGCCTCCGCAACCGACAGGCCGAAGCGCGCGATCCAGCGCTCGGCCAGCCAGGAAGGACAGGCGTGCCGGACCGCCAGCGACTGCACGGGGTCGAGAGCAGGATCGGGCCATGGCGGAGCCGGCGCGCGGATCAAGGCCCGCAACACGGCGTTCACGAACCCGGGCCAATGACCGGGGCTGCCGGCCTTGATCAATGCCACCGATTCGTTGACGGCGGCAGACGACGGGATCTTATCCAAATAAAGCAATTGGTAGGCCCCGAGCCGGAGCGCCGTCCGGATTCGGACGGGTAGTTTCGCCATGGATTTCGTCGCGACATGGTCCAGTCGCCAATCGAGCGTGGTGCGATGGCGGAGAACGCCGTAGAGGAGCTCCAACGCCAGGGCCCGGTCACGGGCATCGAGCGCGCAGCGGCCGAGCGAATGGTCCAGGGCCTCGTCGGCGGTCTTCTGATCCCGTTCGACTGACAAGAGGACGTCCAGCGCGACGGCTCTCGCCCCGGGCGACGGTTTCATGCGGGTGCAGCGGAGGGAGGGCCAAGCCGGAGGCCTGGCGCCAGGGCATGACCGGTGAGGTATTGCGCAACCGACATCCGGCGACTGTTGGCCGGCTGAAATTCCGTGATGCAGAGCAGGCCCGATCCGGTGGCGACGAGGAGCCCCTCTTTCGTGGCGCTCAGGACCGTTCCCGGAGGTTTCCCGGCTGCCGATCGATCCTGTGCCGATGCAGTCCAGATCACCCAGCGATCGTCTCCCAGATAGGTATAGGCGCCGGGCCAGGGGGATAGTCCGCGCACCCGGTTGGCCAGCTCGAGCGCCGGCAGCGTCCAATCAAGCAACCCGTCTTCCTTCTTGAGCAGCGGCGCCATCGTGGCGCGGGCGTGATCCTGCGGCTTGGGAACGAGCGCGCCCCTTTCAAATTGCGCGAGGGTGTCTACCAGCAGCCGACCTCCGACCTCCGCGAGCTTGGCCGACAGGGTGCCGGCTGTGTCGTTCGGTGCGATGGGGAGTCGTTCCTGAAGGAGGATGGCGCCCGTGTCCATGCCTTCATCCATGAGCATGGTCGTGATGCCGGTCTCCTGCTCGCCTCTGATGATGGCCCATTGGATCGGGCCCGCGCCGCGGTAGCGCGGCAGCAGCGATGCATGGACATTGATGCACCCGCGCGACGGAAGGTCCAGGATGACCTTGGGCAGGATGCGGCCGAACGCGGCAACCACGATGAGGTCAGGTTTCCAGGCCGCCAATGAGGCAAGAAACTCGGGATCCTTCATCTTCAGGGGCTGCAGGATCGGAATGTTATTTTGCTCGGCGAGTTGCTTGATCGGCGATGTCGCCAGTTCCTGCCCGCGTCCTTTTGGCCGGTCCGGTTGCGTGACCACCCCGACCACGGTGTGAGTCGAGCGTAATAACGAATTCAGTGATGGAACGGCAAACTCCGGCGTGCCCATGAAGACGATGCGCATGGGCTGTGTTAGCACGCGGTCAGAGGGAAATCAACGCCGTCTCCGGCACGGGTGCTTTCCTTGACTTGTCTGACAGCCTGTATGCTAGTATCCGCCTGCGGGGTGGAGCAGTCTGGTAGCTCGTTGGGCTCATAACCCAAAGGTCGAAGGTTCAAATCCTTCCCCCGCAACCAACTGATCGCACACACTGAAAGGCCCTGGCAGATTCCTGCCAGGGCCTTTTTGTTTTCGGTAAACGAGATGTTTCTTGTCAGAACTTCAAATGTCTCATATTGTTCATAATATCAACTAGTTAGGCAGCTGGTACACTTGGAGGGCTCGACGGTGGTGTACCTACGGATAAAATCAGATGCGCGGAATCGGTGTACAGCTTTGCATGATCGCCCTGCTTGGGTTGTCGGGGTGCTCCTACGTCGTCCCCCTGACCCCCATCGAGATCGACCCGATTGCCAATGGTCACGGCACCAGGGTTCCGGGCGAGTTTTCTGTTCAGATAGAAACCGAGGACTGCTGCAAGAAAGAGGTACGGTCGGAACTGTTGATGTGCCAGGCGCCCACCTATCATGTCAACGCCGATGAGGCCGTCAAGGCATCCGTGAAATCGGCGCTGCCGGCCGTCTTCGAAAACGCGGCTGTCGGTCAGAACGGCCGACTCAACGATCTCACGATCTCCATCAGCCGGTTTGACGTGGCCGTCCGGTTTGATCCGATGGGGATCGTGCCGACGGTCCAGGCGACAGCCGATGTCGGCTTTATTCTCGAGGCCAAGCGAAACGGGCAGGTTCTGCTCACGGGCCAGGCCTATGCGCAGCATGCGAATAGCGGACGGGTCGTGCTGTTCTGCTCCGAGGCCTCCTCGACGATCGCGGCTGCCGTGAACACCGCCACGCGTGAAGCGTTGGACAAGCTTACCGAGATGATGGTGAACAGCCCCACCTTGCGTGAACTTGGCGGTCCCCCTCCTCAGAAGCGGGCCCAGGCCAACTAACGCGCGGCCTCCTCCATGAAGTGGCGGTCGAGCAACCGAGTGCTCGTGCCACCGTCGGCACAGATTCGACACAGAAAATCCTGTACTGGAGCCTAGCGGCCGATCTCGCCGAGCGGCTGCTCGGTGACGAACAGCGCTCCGCGGGGGTTGGAGGCCAGCTCGTTGTGGGTTTCGAGTTGGTCGCGTGCCGGAGAGGTCTGGCATTCCGGCGTGGTCACGAGGCCCCAGTGCTGGTTGTCGCGGCAGATATTATTCAGCACCATGGCCTCCGCCTGGTAGAACATGAGAATTCCGCTCAGCATATTCCGGTCGCAGCGGTTGCGCACGAGATCGGGATGGGAGCCGGGATCGCGTACGGCGAGGCCGAAGTGATGGTTGCCGAATGAATGGTTCTGGGCGACGTAGGGCCTGGCCCCGCCGAAGACGAAAATGCCCGATTCGCGGTTGAAGCAGACTTCATTGTCCAGGAATGACGGCCGGCAGTTCGGCCCGTAGATCACCACGCCGGAGAGCAACCCCTCCATCGCGCGGCAGCCCGTGACCGTGCAGGTCGAATCCAGGATGTTCATCGCGGAATGCTGGTCGCTGCCCACGTAGCGGAACGTGATGCCGCTGATCCGCCCGCCCGTCGCCCGCTGCAAGTAGAGTGGTCCGCCGCGCCGGCAAAAAATCTCCACGTGGTCGCGTCCCGCCCCGATCATCAGGATCGGACGCTCGGCCACGAACACTTTGTCCTCATAGGTGCCGGGCCGGATGAAGAGTTGGTCGTCCTCCCCGGCATCCTTGAGCGCGGCACTGGGCCGCGCGTAGGCGCCTGGGTCGTTGGCATCCACGATGAGGGTCCGTCCCCCGGCGGGGTTCGGAGGCGGTTCCAACAGCGGCGGCTCCACCGGCTTCGGATTGACAAAAAACGGGTGATCGGGCGGCATGGCTAGAGGCTCCCTTGGAGCCCCAGCGCCGCGGCCAGCGTGGGGGCCGTGTAGGAGCCTGGATTCTGCAAGCGCACCAGAGCGATGCCGGCCTCCTTGAAGACACTGTCGAGGAGCTTGTTCCGGGCCTGCTTCTCGGCCGCGGAAACCGCCGGGTCATCCAGTTCGATGATCTTTGCCGTCGCCAGCGTGCCCGGATGCACCAGCACAAAATCAACCCGCCGCAATGCGATCATATTGAGAAAGGTCGAGCGCGCCTTGGGATCCTTCGCCTGGACGTCCACCAGGCACCAGACCGGCACCTGCGCGAGCACGAGATACCGGTCCTCCACGGTCAACTTGAGGAGGTTGTAGAACGCCGCTTCCTCCTTGGTCAGCAACGGCTGGCTGCGTATCGAGACGGGAAACTCATTCATGGTGCGCGCCTGTTCCTTGCGCCAGGTATGGAAACGGCACGCAGACCGCGCACTCCACACCCTGCACGCCCGCAACGATCGCGTCCAGCAGCGCGCGGTTGGCCTCCAGGCTGCCGTGCATTTTCCAGTTGCCGGCGACGAGCCGAGCGCGCATCCCGTGACCGTCCGCTGAAAGG
>JBFGRH010000088.1:0-7903 GCA_041563795.1 Nitrospiraceae bacterium
ACGACCACGATGGCCGAGGGCGACATCTACCGGCTGCTGGCCCGGACACTGGAGTTCCTCTCGCAGATCTATACGCTCAGGGGCACGCATCCGGGGCTGGCCGACACGGCCGCCCGGGCCATCAAGAATCTGCGGCGGGGAGTCCTGGAAGAACTGCCATGACCACCGAAGAACTCGAAAAACTGCTCGTCCAGCAGCCGGTGTCCCTTCTGCACCGGCTGGCACGGGGACGCATTCCCCGGCACTTCCGGCTGGGCAAGCGTCGGCTGATCGAGGGGTTGCTCCGCAGCACCGCGACCAATCGCGTCGGTTTGGAATCGGACCTCCAGGCCTTGATCAAGGATGCAGCCGGACTGCCGGGCCGGCCTCCCGTCCCACCGCGGATCGAACCAGGTGGCCGCCGGCACCCGTCCGGCCCGAGCGAACCGGAGCCGACCGAACCGGCGACCGACCTCGCCGCGTTCCTGGACGGCATCGGGGTTCCGGAGCCCCGGCCGTTCGTGCCGGATCCCTGGCAGGAGGAGGCCTTGGCCCAACTGGCTGAAACGGACGTGATCGTCAGCGTCCCGACCGGCAGCGGCAAGACCTACGTGGCGATCGAGGCGACCAAGCGGGCCATCGAATTGGAACGCACCGTCATTTACACCTCCCCGCTGAAAGCCCTCTCGAACACCAAATTCACGGAGTTCTCGAAACTCTTCGGCGCGGACCGTGTCGGCATTCTGACCGGCGACCGCCGGGACAACACCCATGCCCCGCTGCTGATCATGACCACGGAGATTCTCCGGAACCTGCTCTACGATGCGGCGGGCGGTGAGATCGACGTGCGGCTGGACACCCTGGGTCTCGTGATCATGGATGAGTCGCAGTATCTGGCCGATCCGGAACGGGGGGTCGTGTGGGAGGAAACCATCATCTTCTGCCCGACCCAGGCGCGCCTCCTGCTGTTATCCGCCTCGATCGGCAACCCCCAGGACATCGCGGCCTGGCTCTCCAGCATCCGGCCGACTCCCTGCCACCTGGTGCGGCACAACCGACGGACCGTGCCGCTCCGGGCCGGCTACCTGCATCCCTCTGGCAAGCTCGTCCCGCTCTTTCGGACCGCCGGCATCCCGCACGGCCACGCCTCGCTCCACCCGGAGGCGAAACGCCTTTTTGCCCAGTACGAGGACGACAATCTGCACCCCCGTTCGAGATAAAACCAGGCCCGTTGTTAAAACCGCACACAGTAGGGGTTTTGAAACAGTACAGCCCATCTGCTAACTATAAATTATCTATATAATTCAATGACTTATATATGGCACTGGTCTTGCTAATTCAGGATGTAGCTATGTCAAAAACAATCGCCATATCAGTCCTTGGATTTGCGATGCTCCTGGGAGGTTGCCAGGGCACGCAAAGTGCGCATACCAAGGCCTCGCTCCAGAATGCGGGATTCATGACCACCTGGGGTGTCTACCGCCACTGCCAGGCCGGCACGGACGTGGAGACCATGCGCGCGGACCTGACGCACCTCCTGCTGGCGGCGAAGGAACAGGAGTCCGCCACGGCGTTCTCCCTGCCGGTGCCGGACTTCATGAAAGAGATGATGGAAAAGCCGGCCCCGCGGCTGGCAGCCGACCCCAATGCCATGGCGGCCGCCTGCGCCCTCTCAATCGGTCAGACGGCCCTCCTCGCCGAACGCATGGACCTGGCCACCGAGATGTTCCAGAGCGTGATCACGAAACATTCCGAACCGCAGTATGCCTACTATGCAGACCAGGCCCGGATCGGCCTGGATCATGTGGAGCACGCAGCCCAGTTCGCCGGGTTCCCGGATGGCACGCCGGCGGCACTCACGATTTCCACCGTTCCTCATTCTCCAGACGGCAGATTGCCGGTCCTCTCCGCAAACTAGCCTCTCGTCCGAGGCTTCTTTTCCCGCAGGCGCCGATAGAGCGCCACGTAGGCTTCCGCCGATTTCGCCCAGGACACATCCGTTTCCATGCCCGCCTTCATGAGCGCCCCCCATTCGTCGCGGTCCGCGTAGACGCGCAGAGCCAGGAGGATCGTGGTCAGCAGGGCTTCCGGCGTGGCGTCCGTGAAGGCGAACCCCGTTGCCCGTCCCTCGGCCGCCGTCCGCGGCGTATAGGCCACCACCGTATCCGCCAGCCCGCCCGTTTTCCGTACCACCGGCACCGTCCCGTAGCGCAGGCTGTACTGCTGGTTCAGCCCGCAGGGTTCGTAGCGCGACGGCATGAGAAAGATGTCCGCGCCGGCCTCGATGGCATGGGCCAGCGCGTCGTCGAACCCGATGCGCACGCCGAGCTTCTCCGGATAGCGCATCCGCAACGATTGAAACTGCAATTCCAACGGAGGATCGCCCGTCCCGAGCAGCGCCACCTGCACATCCAACCGCATGAGTTCCGGCAGGACCTCCGCCACCAGATCCAGCCCCTTTTGAGCGGTGAACCGCGAGATCACCGCCAGGAGCGGCACCTCGCGCACCGGCAGCGAGAGTTCCCGTTGCAGGGCTTCCTTGCAGTATTTCTTGCCGGTCAGGTCCGACGCGGAATAGCGGGCCGCCAGATGGGGATCGGTCGCGGGGTTCCACGTCTCCAGGTCGATCCCGTTGACCACACCGCTCAATTGGTCCTTCCGCTCGCGCAACACCCCGTCAAGACCGGCCCCGAACTCCGGCGTCTGGATCTCCCGGCTGTAGGTGGGACTCACGGTCGTCAGCAGGTCGGCAAACACCAGGCCGCCTTTCAGCAGACAGGCCTGTCCGTAGTATTCCAGCGTGGTCGGCGTAAACAGTTCGGCCCCCAGCCCGGTCCTCGGGTAGGCGATGGCCGGAAACAGCCCCTGATAGCCCAGGTTGTGCACGGTAAAGAGCGAGCGGAGCCTCTTGAACTCCGGACGCTTCGCGTAGAGCGTCTTCAGGTAGACCACGCTCAAGGCCGCCTGCCAGTCGTGCGCATGCAACACGTCGCACGTCCAGCGCGGCACCTTCGCAAACGCCAGGAGCAGCTCCATGGCGGCGCGGCAGAAAAACGAGAACCGCTCAAGGTTGTCCGGATAATCGGCCCCCGCCTCCCCATAGAGTCCCTGGCGGCCGAAGAAGGGCTCGTGACCGATGGTGAACACCCGCACCTCGGACCCGGGCAGTCGCCCCTCCTCCACCTCGGCGCCGATGACCCCGGCCGCCGTCGGCACGGCCAGCCGGCCCCACTCCCTCAGCCCGTGCGTTGCGCCGTCGATCGAGCCGTACCGCGGGAGCACCAGCCGGACCTCATGGCCCAATCGTGCCACCTCGCGCGGCAGGGCCCCCGCCACGTCGGCCAGACCGCCGGTCTTGGCGTAAGGCACCGCTTCCGGTGAGACGAACAGAATGTTCAGAGGAGACGCGACGGGCATCACAGGCTCACGGCCGATTCGCGCCACGCCATCGGGTCACTGGGGAGGAGAAGGAGCGTTGGGCGATTCCAGGCGGGTCTTGAAGCGCTCTTCCATGGCCCAGGTTTTTCCGAGCGCATGCACCTCGTCCGCCGCCACTTGTTCGCGGTAGACCAGACGGCCGGCGGCAAAGCCGAGGATTTCGCCGCGGTCGGGATAGCCGAAAAAGACGGAATCTTCGGAAATGATCCCCATGGTCCATCCCTGCGGCGGCTCCCCCATCGGGGTCCGGAACCGCGGGATGCTGTTGCCGTTCTCCAGCGTGTAGAACTGCATCCGTTCGCGGTGCTGGTAGGCGGGCTTCCCCCACGTGTCCAGGAAGGCCTGGGTCGACAGCCCGTCGAAATGAATCTTGTTGTCGAGAATCTGCGCCTTCTGCTCCGCCAGCGTGGGAGCGGAACAGGCCGTCATGGCGACGAGGCAGCCCAGCAGGAGGACCGCGCCCATCATACGCGATGACATCGCAGGTCCGTTCATAGTAACCGCCGGCTCTTGGGTTCTTCCGGCTTCACCGGCACGCAGGTATCGCACTGACAATGTTTGCGCAAAAAGGTATAGGAAAAGATGCCGGTGTCGTGGCCGTCGCTGAACGTGAATTTCAAGGCGTAGCGCCCGACCGGCTCGACGTCCTGGACCGCGACGAAGATGGGGATGTCGTCGGGCTTGAGCTTCAACTCGCCGGTCCATTCGTCCGTGCAGGCGGCGCAGGGACAGTGCTGGCGCAGGTAGCGGACCGGATAGATGCCCTTGTGCCCGTCGGACCACTCGATTCCGAGTACGCCCTTGTCGAGCCACTCCATGTCTTTGGGTTCAAGCACAGTCGTCGTCATGGCGTCCCCACTATAACCCAGCCTCCATCCGGTCACAAGGTCGCCGGGCAGCCCACATTATGCATGCGGTTTGTGACGAAACCGACGAGACGCGTCGCGAGACGGACACGCGGAGCCCCGAGAGGCCGAGGCGTACTCGTAGCAGTACGTCGAGGTCGCGAGGGGAGAGCCTGTCCGCCGGCCGCGTTGAACTCGCGGCCAGGCTGGTCGCAGCAGCGTATCGGCGGTTGCAGTAGAACCGTCATGCATGTTGTGGGCTTGATAGAAAATCAGCCGGCGGCAGCCGCTTCCCGGCGACGATCGTCACGTAGGACTCGACGGCGGCTTCCAACTCGCTGCGGATCTGCCCGCTGGCTTTCAAGCGGGTCACCGCCGCCGGCGCCCACCGCAACGCCTGCTGGAGAAACGCCAGGCTGCCCGCCGACAGGGGGAGGCACCGGTCCCGGTCGCGCCGCGCGCAGGGTAGGCACACCAGTCCGCCGGCGAGGGGCGAAAAAAAATGCCCCGCCGCCATCCGGCCATGCCCGTCGCCGCAGGAGGCGCAATGGTCGGTCTGCGGCCTGAATCCGGTTTCGCCCAGGAGCTTCAGCTGGAACAGCAACGCGGTGAGCACGGGATCGTGGCCGCTCTGCAGCACGTGCAGACCGTTGAGCAGGGTCTCGAAGATGCTGGGGTGGGCGTCGCCCTCCCCGGTCACGGCCGCGACGAAATTCGCCATGCGCGCGGCCGCCGACATCCGCGGCAGATCGTCGCGCAGACCGGCGAAGGAGTCCCGGATGTCCGCGCCGTTGATCCGGTACAGTGAATCGCCGCGCTTCTCGAACAGGTTGAGTTCGCCATGCACGAACGGCTCGAGGGCGCTGCCGAACCGGTTCCGGAGCCGGCGCGCGCCGCGCGCCACCCCGCGCAGTTTGCCGAGCCGGAGCGTGTAGAAGGTCACGATCCGGTCCGCCTCTCCCCACTTGCGGCTTTTCAGGACAATGGCGGGCGTCTTGAGCAGCGACATGCTATCTCAGGTACCCCAGCAGCGCCGTGGACAGGGCCAGGTAGACGCCGATCCCGGTGATGTCGTTGGCCGTGGTCACGAAGGGACCGGCGGCCACGGCCGGGTCCACCCCGATTCGCTTGAGGAACACCGGCATGATCGTGGCCGTGCTCGTCGAAATGAGAAAGGCGATGAGCATCGAGGCGCCGACGACGAGGCCCAGGGCCGGCTGCTGATGCCACAGCCAGCCGATGAGCGTCAGCATGAGCCCGCAGGCGAGCCCCAGCAGGAGGCCGGTGCGGATTTCCCTGAAAAACACCTTCCGGACATCCGCCGGTTCGACACGGCCCGTCGCCATCCCGCGGATGATGAGCGTCGAGGATTGCAGGCCGACGTTGCCGCCCATGGCGGCGATCACGGGAATGAAGGTCACGACGGCCACGACTTCCTGGATCGTGTACCGGAAATGCCACAGAATCGCGCCGGAGACCAGGCTGCCGATCAGGTTGGTGAAGAGCCACGGCAGCCGGAGGCGCGCCGCCCTCAGGCTGGAGGAGGCCAGCACGTCCTCCACCGTCACGCCGGCCGATTTCAGCATGTCCTCCGTGGCCTCCTCGCGGATCACGTCCACCACGTCGTCCACGGTGATGATGCCGACCAGCCGGTTGTCCTTCTCGACCACGGGGATCGCCAGAAGGTTGTACCGGGCCACCTGGCGGGCCACCTCCTCCTGGTCCATGTCCACGGAGACGCTGAGCACGTCGCGCGTCATGATGTTCTTGAGCGGCGTGTCCGGCGGGATCGTCAAGAGCTGGCGCAGGGACAGCACGCCCACCAGATGCTCATCCTTGTCCGTCACGTAGATGTAGAAGACCAGCTCGGCGTCCGTCGCCCGCTGCAGCCGCCGGATGGCCTCCTGCGCCATCGTGTCTTCCGAGAGCGAGAGAAACTCCGTGGTCATGATGCTGCCGGCCGTATCCTTGGGATACTTCAGCAGTTCGGCGATCTCGGTGGAGTCCTCCGTCCGCATCAGCTTGAGGATTTCGCCGGAGACTTCCTCGGGCAGGACGCCCAGGATGTAGGTCACGTCGTCGGGGGCCAGGTCTCTCAGGAGCATGGCCACGTCGGAGGGGGCCAGGTCGGCCAGGAGCTGTTGGATAGTGGCGGCATCCAGTTCGCTCAACACCTGCCCCCGCTGCATCTCGCCGCGCACCAACTCGAAGACCGTGCGCTTCTCCTTCGGGGTCGGCAGGTGCACGATGGCCTTGGCGATATCCGCCGGGTGCATCTTCGCGAGCATCTTGCCGAGATTGGTGATGGCGCCACGCCGGACGAGGCGCTGGAAGGACGCCATGAACAGGTCGGACTTGCTCTGCCCCTTCTCCCCGTGGTCCCGCGCGGGATCCTTGACGGCCTCCCGCACCGCGTCACGCTCCCCCGGGATGGGACGATCGACCAACGCCATGGTCAGTACCCCAGTTCCGTCAACGCCTGCTCGTCCTGGCGCCAGCCTTCGCGCACCTTGACCCACAGTTCCAGGAAGACCTTCGTGCCGAAGAGGCGCTCCATGTCGAGACGCGCCGCCGTCCCGACCTCCTTGAGCCGCTGCCCGCCCTTCCCGACCACGATGGCCTTCTGGTTCTCCCGCTCGACCCAGATGGTCGCCGCGATGCGGGCCAGCTTCTTCTCCTCCACGAACGTATCGATCGACACCGCCACCGAATAGGGCACTTCCTCCCGGGTCTGCTCGAGGATTTTCTCGCGGATCAATTCGGCCGCCAGCGTCCGCATGGGCTGGTCGGTGAGGAAATCCTCCCCGTACGGGGCCGTCCCCTCCGGCAGCAGCTTGATCGTCAGTTCCAGCAGCCGGTCCACGTTGATCCCGCTGCTCGCCGACAGCGGAATGATTTCATCCCACGGCAGCATCGTCCGGTAGGCGTCGATGAGGGGCAGCACGCGGGCCTTGTTGACCGCGTCCACCTTGTTGATGAGCAGAAAGACTTTCGGCCCGCCGTCCGCCACCGCCGCGCGGACCTGCTCGATGACGAAGCGGTCGCCCGGCCCGGGCGGACTGGTGGCTTCGACCATCACGTGGATGACGTCGGCCTCGCGCAACGTCTCGAGCGTCGCCCGCACCATGCGGCTGTTCAGCTTGTACTGCGGCTTGTGCAGACCCGGCGTGTCCAGCATGAGAATCTGCGCCTCCGGCCGGTGCACCACGCCCAGGATGCGGGTCCGGGTCGTCTGGGGCTTGTCGGAGACGATTGCGATCTTCTCCCCCAGCAGCGCGTTCAGGAGCGTGGACTTCCCGACATTGGGACGTCCCACGATCGTGACCGTTCCGGTCTTCATGGCCGCTCGCCCTTGGGGTCCTTCACGATCTGGTACACCGTCTCCCCGGGCCGCACGTAGCCCAGCCGCTCCCTCGCCAGCTCCTCGATCCGGGCCGGGTCGTTCTGCGTGCGCTTGATATCCGTCCTCAGTTCGGCGTTGGCCCGCTCCAAGTCCTTGAGTTCCTGCTCCAGCTGCCGGGCGTGGTCGCGCATCCATAGATAATTGAACAGGCCCATGTCGCCGAAGAAAAAGGCGACGCCGAGCACGATCGCAAACAGCCCGCCGGCCAGCATGGCCGCTTGCGCCGCCAGGCGCGTGC
>JBFGRH010000089.1:0-7857 GCA_041563795.1 Nitrospiraceae bacterium
GATCGGCCGTCGTTGGTGACCTCCTCGTTGGCGAGCACGGTGCCCAGCCGCGGGCACCAGTTCACCGGCACCTCGGCCACGTAGGCCAGGCCGCGCTCGAACAGTTTCAGGAAAATCCATTGCGTCCAGCGGTAATAGCCCGGATCGGTCGTGCTCAGCTCGCGCTCCCAGTCGTAGGACAGCCCGGCGCGCTTCATCTGGCGCTTGAAGGTGGCGATGTTTTCGGCGGTCGTGATCGCCGGATGCACGCCGGTCTTCACGGCGTACTGCTCGGCCGGCAGGCCGAACGCGTCCCAGCCCATCGGGTGCAGGACGTTGAAGCCCCGCATGCGCTTGTAGCGGCAGACGATGTCGGTGGCCGTGTACCCCTCGAGATGGCCGACGTGCAGCCCCGACCCGGACGGATAGGGGAACATGTCCAGACAATAGAACTTGGGCTTGGCGGGATCATCCGTGGCGCGGAACACGCGCTCCCGATCCCACCAGGCCTGCCACTTGGTCTCGACGGCTTGATGATCGTAGGGTCTGGACATGGTTGAAGTAATCAGTTGTCAGTGATCAGTCGCCAGGGATCGGATTGAGAGGACCATGTTTCAGAACAAACTGATAGCTGATGACTGAGTACTGATGACTGCTTTCGCGGCTCAATCTAACACAGGCCGCAGGGCAAGTAAAAAGTCAAACGGCGGGGAACGGCCGGGCCGGCACCCCGGCCAACTTTTCACTTTTAACTCGTGACGGTTTGCTTCACACTCGGCGCGTGGGATTGTATTCCGACCAAATCTTCCCCCGCGTCATGGACTGGATCATGCGCGCGCCCCGGTTTCAAGAGCTGCGGAAGCAGGTCCTGGCGCCGGCGCGCGGCCACGTCCTGGAGATCGGCTTCGGGACCGGGCTCAACCTGCCGCACTATTCGAAGAGCGTGACGTGGCTGACCGCAGTGGATCCCGCCAATTTCCCCAACGCGCTCGTGGAGCGGCAGACGACCGCCGGGTCCATTCCCGTCAAGCTGGTCCGGATCAGCGCGGAAACGCTGCCGTTCGAATCGGGGCAATTCGATGCGGTCGTCAGTACCTGGACGCTCTGCACCATCGTCGACCCCGTCACCGCGCTGCGCGAGGCGCGGCGCGTGCTCAAGCCCGGGGGCCAGTTCATTTTTCTGGAACATGGACGGAGCGACGATCCGACGGTCCGCAAGTGGCAGGACCGGCTCAATCCGTTGCAGCGCGTGGTGGCCTGCGGGTGCAACCTCAACCGCCCCATCGATGCGCTGGTCAGGCAGGCCGGGTTGACGATCACCCAGATGGAGCGCTTCCAGATGGAGGGCGTCCCGCGTGTCGCCGGCGCCATGTATCGGGGGATCGCCACCCCGCACCGGCCGATTGTCGCCGAATCGATGCCCTCGGGCCGTTACCGGCCTATGGCGCCGGGCGCGCCGGGAGGGGGAGCTGTTTAGGCGCGCTCTGCGCGCAGCGAAACCCGATCGTGATCGCCCGCCCCGTGGGTGAGCCCCGGTTCCTGAGCGCGGCCGTGACATCCGCCGGATGGCTCAGCGCCGATCCGCCGCGGAAGACTTTGAACTCGCCGGCGGGCGGCCCCTGCGGATTTCGCGTGGGACTGTTCTTGTAGGCGTCCCGGTCATACCAATCATAGACCCATTCCCAGACGTTGCCGGCCAGGTCGTAAATCCCGTAGGGACTCTTGCCCGTTTCGAAGCTGCCCACGAGGGACAGGGTCCGGTATCCCTCCCAGCGCCGCTTGCCGTCCCAGTTGTAGCTGGCTTTGGTCTTGTCGAGCCGGCCGTTGCCCCAGGGATAGGTGCGCCCGTCGGTCCAGCGGGCGGCCTTTTCCCATTCCGCCTCCGTCGGCAGCCGCTTGCCGGCCCAGCGGCAGTAGGCTTCGGCGTCATACCAGTCCACGCCGATGACCGGCCGGTCACCGTCCCCCACCATGTCCACGAGGTGCCAGTTGTAGGGCTTCTCCCGTTTGTTCACTTTCATGAACTGCTGGTAGAGCGAGGTCCGGACTTCATACTGATCCATATAGAAGGCGTCCAGGTAGACCTTGTGGACCGGGCCGAACACGCGGTCGCCCATCGTGAATTCGCCCGCCATCACCAGCACCATGGGCGCGCCGTCCTTGCCGATGAAGCCGGATTTTCCGTCCTGCGCGGGGGCGCCGGCGGGCCCGGAAGTTCCCGCGGATGCGGCACCCGAGATCGCCAGCAGGAACGCGGACAACAGCAGGCCCGCCCCGTTCACGACGGACATTCTGATTCGATCGCGCCAATTCACAAGATCAGGTCCTGCAGGTTCTCGAGCGGGGGAAAGAGGCTGGAGGGGTGCGGCGGACGCTGCGTGCTGGAGCGGGCGCTGTGAAAAATGTGCCGGATGCCGAACGCCCGGGCCGCGGCCAGGCAGGTCTCATCATCATCAATAAAGAGGGACCGGTCTGGGTCAAATCCCACCAGCTTCTGGCAGGCCGGCCAATAGTCGGGGCGCATTTTCAAACAGCCGACCTCGAACGCGTTGACGATCCGGTCCACCTGCTTGTCGATGCCGGTCTTCCGGCACTTGATCATCACCCCCTCCGCATGCGCGTTGGTCAGGACCGTCAGGCGCTTGCGCTTGGCGCGCACGGCCCCCAGGAACGCTTCCGCTCCCGGCAGGTAGCCGATCCGCTCCGACAGCTCTTGCGTCAACTTCACGACGTCGATTCCCAGCCGGCTCGTCCAGTAGTGCAGGTCCGTCCAGGCCAGTTCGCCTTCGACGGCGCGGTAGAGGGCGAAGAGCTTCTCGCGCGCGGCCGGCTCCGGCATGCGGTGCAGCCTCGCATAGCGCCGCGGCAGCTCGTCCTCGAAGAAGAAATTATCGAATTCCCGGTCGAGCAGCGTGCCGTCCATGTCGAGCAGCACGTCGTCCACGCCGGTCCAGTCGAACTTGGGTGTCATGCCTTAATCGGGTTCGGTCGTCCGAAGAAGACGTATTATACACAACCTCGTTTCCACTTTCTTGTCTTCACTGAAACGCTGTGTTACGTTCCGCGCATGTCTGCAACGAGCCCGCTGATCGCGATTATCGGCCGCCCCAACGTCGGCAAGTCCACGCTCTTCAACCGCATTCTCGGGACGAAGGCCGCCATCGTGGACGACGTGCCGGGCGTCACGCGCGACCGGCACTACGCGGACGGCGCCTATTGCGCGCGGCCGTTCCGGCTCGTGGACACGGGCGGCCTCGAGCCCTCCGCGAGCGCGGGCATGATCGCGCTCATCAAGCACCAGTCGCAGCTCGCCATCGCCGAGGCCGACATCCTCATCCTCCTGATGGATGGGCGCGCCGGGCTGACACCGGCGGATGAAGAGATCGTCGGCCTGCTGCGCGGCGTGAAGAAGCCGGTGTTCGTCGCGATCAATAAGATCGACACGCCGAAGACGGAATCACTGCTGGCCGATTTCTATCAACTGGGGTTCGACGAGTTGCATCCCGTCTCGGCCGAACATGGGCTGGGCGTGGACGAGCTGCTCGAGGCGATCCTGCCGCTGCTGCCGGAGCCGGAGGAGGAGTCCGCCGGCTCGGAGATCCCGAGCATCGCGGTCATCGGCCGGCCGAACGTCGGCAAATCCACCCTCGTCAATACGCTGCTCGGCCAGGAGCGGATGGTCGTCAGCGACGTGCCGGGCACCACGCGCGACGCCATCGACACCCTGGTGACCTGGCAAGGCCGCCGCTACCTGTTCACGGACACGGCGGGCATCCGCCGACGCGACCGGGTCGAGCGCGGGATCGAGGGGTACAGTGTCGCCCGGGCCATGCGCGCGATGGGCCGCTCGGACGTCGCGGTGCTGGTCCTCGACGGCGTCGAAGGCATCACGGAGCAGGATACGAAAATCATCGGGCTGGTGCTCAAGCAGGGCCGGGCCTGCGTTCTGCTGGTCAACAAATGGGACCTCCGCTCCGGCGAGGCCGGCGCCCGCGACCGCTACACGCAGGAGCTCAAGCGGCGGCTGCCGTTCGTCCCCTGGGCGCCGGTCCACTTCGGCTCCGCGCTGAAGCCGGATTCCGTCGCGCAGATCTTCCCCCTGCTCGACCGCGTGGCGGCGGCGTTCACGGGACGCATCCCCACCGGCAAGCTGAATAAATTCCTGCAGGAGCTGCTGGCGATCCATCCTTTGCCGGTCCGCAAGGGCCGCCCAGGCAAGGCGACCCTCTCCGCCTACATCACGCAGGTCGCCACGAAGCCCCCGGCCTTCGCCCTCTTCGTGGGCCATCCGGAGAATGTCACGGCCAATTATCTGCGACTGCTCGAAAACCGTCTCCGCGAAAGCTTTGAGTTTCCCGGAACCTCCATCCGGATCCTGGTCCGCAAGAAGTAGCCGGCCGGCTGAAGCGGCAGTGACGCATGCTTCTCCTGTATAATAGATTAATACGTATTGAAGTATTACTCTTGTAGCCATAAGACTGATTCCTGAGCGGGCGACTTGCTCAAGAGGCAGGGTCGGGAAAGGAGACCTATCATGAGACGAATGAGGTTCTTGGCGGTCCTTGTCGCGGGCGCGATGATGGGGCTCGGATTGGGGGCAATCATCCCGTCCGACGCCACCGAGCTGATCGCGGTGGAGGGTCTGGCGGTCCCGGACATCGGCCCCCTGCCGACGAGCGTGCCGATCCCGCCGACGAACCTGAACTACAAGGCGAAGGTCGAGTTGGGCAAGCAGCTTTACTTCGATGGACGGTTGTCGAAGAACGGCGCGATTTCCTGCGCCTTCTGCCACAATCCGGTCACGGGATTCGCCGATCCGCGGCAGACCTCGATCGGCATCGGCGGCGGCGTCGGCGGCCGGCAGGCGCCGACCGTGCTGAACACCGCCTTCAACCATGTCCAGTTCTGGGACGGGCGCGCGGGCTCGCTGGAGGAGCAGGCCATCGGCCCGATCCACAACCCGATCGAGATGGGCGAAACGCACGAGAATGTCGTGGCCAAGCTGAACAAGATCAAGGGGTACCACCAACAGTTCCGAGCGGTCTTCGGAACCGACGTGAGTCTCCAGGGCATCGCGGAAGCGATCGCGGCCTACGAGCGGACCGTCATCTCGACCGATTCCCCATTCGACAAGTACGTCATGGGCGATCAGAAGGCGATGACCGAGCCGGCCGTTCGCGGCCTGGCGCTGTTCAAGGGCAAGGCCCGCTGCATCCTCTGCCACAACGGCCCCAATTTCACCGATAACCGGTTCCACAACCTCGGCGTGCCGCAGGTGGGCCCGATGCAGGAGGATTTTGGACGCTACTACGTCACCCGCGACGAGCGCGACAAGGGGGCCTTCAAGACGCCGACGCTGCGCAGCATCGCCGAGACCGCGCCCTACATGCATGACGGAGTGTTTAAGACGCTCGAGGAGGTCGTGGATTTCCACGCTGACGGGGGCGGGGCCAATGCCCATCTCAGCCCGCTGATGAAGAAGCTGGACCTGAGCAAGGAGGAGAAGGCCGACCTGGTCGAGTTCCTCAAGGCGCTGACCGGCGAGCAACCCAAGTTCGTGATGCCCAAGCTGCCGTGAAGAAACCCGCACGCGACGGCGCGGCGCCCGACGGCAAGTCGGTCGCCGCGTTCGACCGGCTCTACCGCGATCATGTCGATCGCATGTACCGGTTTGCCCAGCGGCTGTGCGGCTCCCCGGAGGACGCCAAGGACCTGGTCCAGGAAACCTTCCTCAGCGCCTACCGGAACTTAAAGAACTTCCGCGGCGAGTCCAGCGTCTCCACCTGGCTCTACACCATCGCCGCCCATGCCTGCCAGCGCATGCGCCGGAAGCGCAAGGGAGAGCCGGACTACAAGCTCTCGCTCGATGCGCTGATCCCGACCTCGGACGGCGACATGCCCATGCAGGTTGCCGGCGGGGACTTGTCGCCCGAGGAACGGCTGCAGTTCAAGGAACTCCGCCGCAGCCTCCATTCCGCCGTGCACAAGCTGCCGAAAAAGTACCGGATGGTCCTGGTGCTGCGCGACATGGAAGGGCTCTCGGCCAAGGAGGTCGGCGCCGTGATGGGCCTGACCGAACGGGCGGTCAAATCCCGGCTGCACCGGGCCCGGCTGTTCGTCCGACTCGAGCTCAGCGGCCCCCAGGGGGACGGCAAGACCGCCGCGACGGTCCTCTCCGGGGATTGAATTCAGGCCACACGGGTGTTTCAATGAAGGCACGACGCTCCATGACGACCAAACGACGCACATCCCGCGCGCCGCGCGGGCGCTCCACAGTCCAATGCCGGAAGATCCTGCGCACGATCTCCGGCTATCTCGACAACGACCTCCCCAAGTCCGCCTGCGCGATGGTCCGCGAGCACCTCGGCGCCTGCCCGAAGTGTGAGCGGGTGGTGCGCTCGCTTAAGCGCACCATCAACCTGTGCAAGAAGGCTGACGTCGCTCGTCTGACCGCCACCGACAAGACGCGTCTTCGCAAGGAGATCCTGTCGGCCGTCTCCCGCCTCTAGCCCGTCCCGGCTGGTGGTATGCGCCGCCTGCGTACGGTAAAATACAAGCAAGCCATGAAGCGACACACGCTGTTGATCACCGGATTCCTGCTTTGCGCCGGCCTGGCCTGGGCGCCATCCAGGCCCGCCACGGCCCACCCGGCCGACGCCCCGCCCGTGTCGCTGTCCCCGAGCGAGGTGGGGAACGAGGACGTCGTCCTCGTGCGCATGCATGGACGCAAATTCATCCCTTCGACGGTGCACGTGCATGCGGGTCAAAAAACCAAGCTGGTCTTGCGCAACGAGGACGCCGAACTGCACGCCTTCGTGCCGGGCGATCTCTTCAACGGCGTCAACCTGAACGTCGGGGGCAACGGCGCGCCGATGTTCGGTGATGTGGGCCTGCGCAAGGTGATCATCCCGGGCGAGGGCCAGGCCGAGTTGCGGTTCGTCCTCCGGCAACCGGGCCAGTATTCCTATGCCTGCGACATGCCGGGCCACGAAATGCAGGGAACGATCGTCGTCGAGTAGAGCCTTCTCACCCGGCGCACCGACACCGGGCAACCATCATTCCATCTCGGCCAACTCGGAAAAATACGCCGCGAAGGCTTTCATTCCTCCGGAGGCCTGCCCCCAGTCGAAATATTCATTCGGCGCATGGTAGCCGTGCTCCGGCAGGCTGAGGCCGAGAAACAGGATCGGCACGTTCCACTGCCGCTGCATCGTCGCCACGGCGCCGATCGAGCCGCCCTCCCGGATGAACGCCGGCTCCTTGCCGAATCCCGCCTGGACCGCACGGCGGATCGCATCGGCATAGGGACCGTCGAACAGGCCGCGATACGGCTGCAGCATGCCTTCGGGCTCAACCAGCACATCGGGATTCAGGCGTTTCACGAACCGCTTGAGCAAGGCGAACATCCGCTCCGGCTTCTGATTCGGCACCAGCCGCATGCTGATCTTCAGCTCGCCGTGCGCCGGCACCACGGTCTTCACCCCCGGCCCCGTGTAGCCGCCGACCAGCCCGTGAACTTCGAAGGTCGGCGAGGCCCAGATGCGGCGCAGCACCTCCTCGGCCTTGGTCGCGCGCAGCGACGTAAACCCGTACACGGTCTTGAACCGCGGCACGTTGAACCCTGAGGCCAGAAAACTTTTCAGCTCCGCCTTCGTCGGCGCGACGACGTCGTCGTAGAAACCGGGGATCTTCACGCGCCCCGAGCGCGCATCCACGCAGGCCTGCGCCACCTCGCACAGTTCGGCGAGCGGGTTTCTGGCCGCGCCGCCGGTCACCCCGGAGTGCGCATCGTGCGTGCCGGTGCGAAGGGTCAGCCGCGCGCCGGCCAGCCCTCGCAGTCCGTAGGGCATGGCCGGACGGTTCTTGGCGATCCAGATC